>JANMMQ010000347.1:0-14762 GCA_031373465.1 Ilumatobacteraceae bacterium
GTCGCCGGGTGATCCGGTGAACTCATTTCATCGAAGGGAGTCCTGATGGGAACGCTTGTGGCCTTTCACGCTCATCCCGACGACGAATCGATCAGCACCGGCGGCTCACTCGCCCGGGCGAGCGCCGAGGGCCATCGCGTCGTGCTGGTGATCGCGACCAACGGCGAGTTCGGCGAAGTGCCGGACGATCTGGCCGATGGCGAGTCGCTCATCGACCGACGGCGTGCAGAGACCGAGAAGTCGGTCGCTGTGCTCGGGATTCATCGAATCGAATGGCTCGGATACAAGGACAGCGGTATGACGGGCTGGGAGCAGAACAGCGACCCGAAGTCGTTCCTGCAGGCGCCTCTGGTGGAGGCTGCAGAGAAGTTGGCGTCGATCTTGCGCGAGGAGCACGCAGATGTGCTGACGGTCTACGACTGGCACGGCAACTACGGGCACCCGGATCACATCAAGGTCAACACGGTCGGTCATCGTGCTGCTGAGATGGTCGGTGTCGAGCGGGTCTTCGAGGCCACGATGAATCGTGACCACATCGTTCGAATGTTGGAGTCAGCTCGTCAGGCAGGAGCTGATCTCGGCGAGGCCGACTTCGACCCGACCGCCGGGGCCGACGACGGCAATCCGCTCGGCACGCTCGAGGCGGAGATCACCCACGCCGTGGATGTCTCCGAGTACATACACGCCAAACGCGAATCACTACGTGCTCACCGCAGCCAGATCACCGATACCACCTTCTTCCTGCAGATGCCCGACGATGCGTTCACCGCTGGATTCGGGACCGAATGGTTCATCCTCAAGGGGGCAGAACCCGGGCTGCGGCCGGGCTGGCTCTTCGAATGACCCGGCTGTACCTGGTTCGCCATGGAAGGGCTTCCGCCGGTTGGGACAGCGATCCTGACCCTGGCCTCGACGAGATCGGGGTGCGTCAGGCAAACGAAGTCGCTTCCCGCCTGGCACCGCTCGGGCCACTGCCGATCCTGACGAGCCCTCTGCTTCGCTGCCGCGAGACCTCCGCCCCACTGAGCCGTGTGTGGCATGCCGAACCCCATGTCGAGAACGCTGTCGGCGAAATCCCCTCTCCTGAAGGCGTGGACATGTCGGATCGGATCGACTGGTTGCGGGTCACGATGCGAGGCTCGTGGGGCGATCTTGAACCTCAGTACCCCGCGTTCCGTGATCAGGTGGTGCAATTCCTCGTCGACCGTCACGAGGACTCGGTCGTGTTCAGCCACTTTGTCGCCATCAACGCAGCCATCGGTGCAGCGCTGGGTGATGATCGGTTGGTGGTTCGCAGCCTCGACAACTGCTCGGTGACCATCGTTGACATTGTCGACGGCTCATTACAGCTTGTTGAAAGTGGCCACGAGGCCGACACCTTGATCAGGTAATCGGTACTCCGCGTGAGAGACTTCTCACGTGAAGTCGACGCACCTTCTTCCTCTGGTCCTCACCGCAGTCGCGTTTGTCGGCTGTAGCAGCGACAATCCATCGACAACTGACAGTGGCTCGACGTCTTCGCTGGCCCCGATCGTCACCACCAGCACCACCGTGCCGGCATCTACCACGACCACCATCCCTGTCACGACGGCGGCGCCGACCTCGACCACCTCGACGACGCCTCCGACGACGTCATCGACCACGACATCGACCACCCTGGCGCCGGGTGCCGAGCTCGTACTGCGGCCCAACGGGCTGGGCGATGCAGCATTCGGTGCAGATCCCGATGGCGTGATCGCCTACGTCAAGTCGATCATCGGGCCGCCAACCGTCGACACGGGCTGGGTCGATCCATTGTCGGTGGGAGCCTGCCCCGGGACGGAGTTCAAACAGGTGTCGTGGGGCGACCTGGTGTTGGAGTTCACGGACCAGAGCAGCGTCACCAGTGGCCGCCGCCACTTCTTCGCGTACCAGTACGGGCCGACCTTCGGGGCCCAGATCTCTCCGGCAGGCCTGAAAACTGACGCGGGCATCGGTGTCGGATCAACGGTCGCCGAACTGACCGCTACGTATCCGACCGTGGTCATCAACCCCGGCGACGATTTCGGCGGCCCAAACTTCTTCATCAACGATGGCCTTGCCGGATTTCTCACAGGCGTGAACCCAACCGATACCGTCAAGTCAATCCTGGGCGGCCAAGGTTGTGGCGAATAGTTGTGGTGAGTAGCCGGGAGGCAGTGAGATGAAGCGAATGTTGCCGGTCACCGAACTGGCCCGTGACGAGCGGTTCTCGCGCATGCGCATCGAGGATGCCGTCTTCGATCCGAGGAACCTATCGCCCAGTGCGCAGCGCAACACGTTGGCGCCCACCTACGAAAACGCGACCGACAACGCCCGCGGGTTGATGCATGGGATCTTCGTCGGTGAGATCCAAGCGCTCGAGGGCGCGGGCCGCACCTGTTTCGATTTCGACCTCGGTGACGCAAGCGACCAGGCACCACTCGGGTTGAAGCTCGACATGGCCAGGCAGTGCTGGGATGAAGCTCGCCACGTCGAGATCAGCATCAAGCTCGGTGAGCACATGGGATCGGAGATCGGCGAGTTCGGCGAGCAGACCCTTCTGTACGAGGCAGCGTGCAACCCGGATCCGGTCCTGCGACTCACGGGCGTCAATCGGGCGCTGGAAGGACTGGCGATCGACGTTTTCAAGACCATGCGCGACTTCGGCACCGCCCTCGCCGATCCTGTGCTCGAGTTCGCCGAGGACTGGATGCTGGCCGATGAGGTCACGCACGTGAAGATGGGCAGCGATTGGCTTCGGCGGCTGACGGCTCAGGATCCGCAACGCCAGAAGGAAGCGCTCGACTTCCAGAAGGCTGTCGACAAGCTGTTCAGCTTCGGCGGCTTTCGCGGCGAGCGCGAGGAGAACCCGGTGCATCTCGCCCGCAACTTCCGCCGCCTGGCCGGGTTCTCCGACGACGAGATCACCGAGCTCGTCGACATCGCCGCCAGTGCGTTTCAAGAAGCGCAGGCGCAACAGGCAACGCGGGCTGAACTGGCCACACAGGGCTGATCGATCTGAGCGCTGTAGCGGTACGCGACTTCCACGAGAACTTCGCCTGGTTCGTGATCATCGGCAACGCCCTGGCCGGTGCGTGGGCGCTGGCCGCGAACTGGTTGCAGCAGCTTCGTACCCGCGCCCTGTGGTGGTTCGTCGCCCTCGCAGAGTTCACCGTGTTCGTGCAGGTCACACTCGGCGTGATCCTCGTGAACAAGTACAAGTTCCGCTTCCCGAAGTTCCACGCCTTCTACGGGTTCGTGGCGATCATCGCCGTCGCCATCATCTATTCGTACAGGGTGCAGATGAAACACCGCTTGTACCTGCTGTACGGCCTCGGCGGTCTGTTCATCGCCGGATTGGGAATTCGGGCGATGCTGGTCGGCCAACTCCCTTAGCCCCGGTTCCGGTAGCCGCAGCGCGACCTCAGCCGAGATGCGCTTCGAGGACGTCGAGGGCCATGGGCAGCTGCGCCGGCATCTTGCCGTCGAACTGCGCGTAGTGCTGACGGATCTGGGGGATTGCCCGACGCCACCCGGCACTGTCGACGGTCAGCAAAGCCTGAAGGTCGTCGTCGCTGATGGATAGTCCGGACACATCGAGATCGTCGACGCGCGGCAGCAGGCCGATCGGGGTCTCAACAGCCTCGGTCTTGCCCGACAGCCGCTCGAACACCCATTTCAGCACTCTGCTGTTCTCGCCGTATCCGGGCCACAGGTAACGGCCGTCGTCGTCGCGGCGGAACCAGTTGACGAAGAAGATCTTGGGAAGGTTGACAGCGTCGGCGTTCTTGCCGATGGTCAACCAGTGGGCGAAGTAGTCGGCCATGTTGTACCCACAGAAGGGCAACATCGCCATGGGATCGAATCGCAGTTCACCGACCGCGCCTTGCTGGGCTGCCGTCGTTTCGCTGGCCATGATCGATCCGAGGAAGACCCCGTGCTCCCAGTCGAACGACTGCGTGACGAGGGGAACCGTTGTGCGCCGGCGCCCGCCGAAGAGGATCGCGCTGATCGGCACGCCCGTCGGTTCCTGCCACTCCGGGGCGATGGAGGGGCACTGTGACGCCGGGGCAGTGAAGCGTGCATTCGGGTGCGCAGCCGGGGTTTCGGACTCGGGGGTCCAGGGCTGGCCGCGCCAATCGGTGGCGCGAGCCGGCCTGTCTTCGGACATGCCCTCCCACCACACGTCGTTCTCGGTGGTGAGTGCTGTGTTCGTGAAGATGCTGTTCCCCCAAAGCGTTTCCATTGCGTTGGGGTTGGTGTCGTACCCCGTGCCGGGTGCGACGCCAAAAAACCCCGCCTCGGGATTGATCGCATACAGGCGACCGTCCGCGCCGAACTTCATCCAGCAGATGTCGTCGCCGACCGTCTCGGCGGTCCATCCCGGGATGGTCGGTTGCAGCATTGCGAGGTTCGTCTTTCCGCACGCCGAGGGAAACGCCGCAGCGATGAACTTCGATTGCCCTTCCGGACTGGTGAGCTTGAGGATCAGCATGTGCTCGGCCAGCCAGCCGTCGTCGCGCGCCATGACAGTTGCGATGCGCAGGGCGAAGCACTTCTTGCCGAGCAGGGCGTTGCCGCCGTACCCCGAGCCGAACGACCAGATCTCGCGCGTCTCGGGGAAGTGAACGATGTACTTGTTGTCAGGGTTGCACGGCCAGGAGACGTCGGGCTGGCCGGGCGCCAGGGGAGCGCCAACCGAGTGGATGCACGGCACCCATTGGTCGTCGCCGAGAACGTCGAGCGCAGCCTGACCCATTCGCGTCATGATCCGCATGCTGACTGCGACGTAGGCGCTGTCGGTGAGTTGCACCCCGATGTGCGCGATCGGGGATCCGAGTGGGCCCATGCTGAACGGCACGACATACATCGTGCGGCCTCGCATCGAACCGGTGTAGAGCGTCGTCATCTCGGCGCGCATCGCCGACGGATTGCGCCAGTTGTTGGTGGGGCCGGCATCGGCAGAGTCTGCGGAGCAGATGAACGTGCGGTCCTCCACGCGGGCGACGTCGGCCGGATCGCTGTGCGCCCAATAGCTGTTCGGTCGTTTGGCCTCGTCGAGCTTGGTGAACGTTCCGGAATCGACCAGCAGATGGCAGAGCTGGTCGTACTCCTCTGCGGAGCCGTCGCACCAGTGAATGGCATCGGGTTGGAGGATGGCGGCCCACTCGTTCACCCACGATTTGAGGCGTTCGTTCGTCGTGGAAGCACTCATCGCATCGACTCCATCGCATCGACCTTGGGAACCGCCGCGCCGTTGCGCCGGCTCAGTCGGACAAGGGTACCTTCAGGCCCCAGGGGTCTTCATATCCGCTTCGGACCCAAGGCGGAGGTGCGTGGCCCTGCCGGCGTCGTCGACGTTGAAGATCACGCGTTGGCCTTGGCGCAGCATTCGGAATATCGAGCCCTCGAGCGCGTCGACCGCGAGGTCGAACTCGGCAAGCGTGGTGTCGCTGACGACACTGCCGTCGCCTGTCGACGGGTCGTAGCTCTTGATGACGCCTTGCATGACGTCGAGCGCCTCAGCCGGCCTTGACGATCTTGCCGCTCTTGATGCAACCCGTGCAGACGTACATCCGCTTCGGGGTACTACCGATGAGAGCCTTCACACGCTGGATGTTTGGGTTCCAGCGACGCTTGGTTCGCCGGTGCGAGTGCGACACGTTCATACCCCAACTGGGGCCCTTGCCACACACTTCACATACTGCTGCCATGACGGTTCTTCCTCGACGAGATCAAACGAGCTTGGAGATGCTACCAGCGGGCAGCAGCCATCGACACGCCGAACTCGCCCCTAGTGTGTCGGCGTGCCCACATTGGAACGGTTCGGTCCGGAGGCCTTGCGCAGCACAGTGATCGCCTTTCGCGACACCATGAAAGTGCACGCCGAGGGCATCAACCGGCTCAACGTGTACCCGGTTCCCGACGGCGATACGGGCACCAACATGGCTCGCACGCTGGACGCCGTGGTGGCCGAGCTCGAGGGGGCCGACGGCGAGCTCGACTCGACATACAACGCCATCAGCCATGGCAGCCTGATGGGCGCGCGGGGCAACAGTGGAGTGATCCTCAGCCAGATCCTGCGCGGGCTGGTCGGGACGTTGAAGGGTGCGACCGACATCACCGCGACCAAGGTCGCGGAGGGGTTGAGGGCCGCCTCGGCCGCCGCATACCAGGCAGTGCTCAAACCGATCGAGGGAACGATCCTCACGGTGGTGCGCGAGTCGGCCGATGCCGCCACCGCAGCTGCGGCGGACGGCGCCAGTCTCGTCGGCATGCTTCGAGCGGCCCGTGCGGCGGCCAAGACTGCGCTGGACAACACCCCCGAGTTGCTTCCCGTGCTGAAGGATGCCGGCGTCGTCGATGCCGGCGGGGCGGGGTATCTGCTGTTTCTCGACGCTGCTCTGCACGTCGTCGATGGCGACCCCCTGCCCGAGCCCGACGAAGGCGACGGTCCGACGGCAGAGCAGCTCGAGCTCGTCTCCCACCGGCGCGCGAAGGACGGGGGGCTCGACGTCAGCGAGCAGCGATACGAGGTGATGTACTTCGTCGATCTCGCCGACGTGCGCATCGAGGAGTTCAAGCAATCGTGGGGAGAGATCGGCGACTCGATCGTGGTTGTCGGTGGCGACGGTCTGTGGAACTGCCATGTGCACACGAATGACATCGGCGCCGCGATCGAGACAGCGCTGCAACTCGACGGCCGCCCGAAGCAGATACGAGTCACCGACCTGTTCGAAGAGATGGCCGAAGAACATGCGGTGCGCGAAGCATCGATCGATGGGGGACTACGCCGCGAGCGAACGGGGTTCGGCCTTCCGGCGGTGCGTTGTGCGGTCGTAGCCGTCGCCAGCGGTGACGGTCTGGCCGAACTGTTCGGACAGCTCGGCGTGCAGGGGGTCGTGACCGGCGGGCAGACATTGAACCCGTCGACCGCTGAACTGCTTGCCGCGGTCGAGGCCGTCAACGCTGACGAGGTGGTGGTCCTGCCGAACAACAAGAACATCATTGCCGTGGCCGAGCAGCTCGACGCCCTCACGACGAAATCGGTCAGGGTCGTGCCCACGACGTCGATGCCGGCAGCGCTCGCCGCGCTCGTGGTCTACGACCCCGAGGCTGATGCCGAGGCCAACGTCGAAGAGATGACCGACGGCGCCCAGTCGGTCGCGACCGGCGAGATCACGCAGGCGATTCGCGATACGAAGACGGACATCGGCTCCGTCACTGCCGGCGATTGGATCGGTCTCGTTCGCGGGGATGGCATCGTCACTGTCAGCGGCTCACTCGATGGCGCGGCCTGCGCATTGCTCGACCACCTCATCACGCCGGGCCGCGAGATCGTTACGGTCATCACCGGTCGCGACGCCACCACTGCACACACCGACGCACTGCTGGCGTGGCTCGTCGAAAATCGTCCCGACGTGCAGGTCGAGGTCCATCGGGGCGGGCAGCCCCTGTACCCCTACCTCTTCGGCGTTGAATGACCGAACCGCTGACGCTGCGTGACCTCGACGCGATCGGTGTCGAGCGCATCAAGGGTGTCGGTGAGAAGAAGCTCGCCTCGTTGCACGACGTCGGCATCAATTCCGTCCTCGATCTGCTGACGACGTATCCGCGTCGTTGGGTGGACAGGACCAACGAAGCTCGCATCAGCGATCTCTTGCCAGGGCAAGAGGCTTTGGTGCTCGTCAGTGTGCGCAGCGTGTCCAAGCGGCCGATGCGCAACCGCCGCACGATGGTCAATGTCGTCGTCGGCGACGGCAGCGGCCGGTTGCAGGTCGTGTTCTTCAACCAACCGTGGCGGGAGAAGCAGCTTCGAGAAGGCCTGCAGGTCGCGTTGTTCGGCCGGGCCGAGGTCTACCGCGGCGGCCTGCAGATGACGAACCCCATTGTCGATCTCATCGGCGACCGAACGGGTCGCATCGTGCCGGTGTACCCGCAGAGCGAGAAGGCCAACTTGATGACCTGGGAGATCGCCGGTTGGGTCGAGGACGCCCTCCGCAAGAGCTTTCCTCGTGGGATCGCTGATCCTGTTCCCGAGACGACACGCCGGCGCAATGGGTTGGTCTCGCGCGGTGCTGCTTTCCAATCGATCCACGCGCCCGAGACGATCGCCGAAAAAGAGCAGGCCCGGCGGCGGCTTGCGTTCGACGAGCTGCTGCGGGTGCAGACGATGCTTGTGATGCGCAAGCGAATGCTGGAACGCGAGTCGAAGGCGATCCGTCACACGATCGACGGACGGCTGACAGAGCGGCTCTACTCGAGCGTGCCGTTCGAGCTCACGGTCGCGCAGCGCCGCGCAATCTCCGAGATCGAGCACGATCTTGCCGGGCCTCATCCAATGCACCGGCTGCTGCAGGGTGACGTGGGTTCGGGCAAGACGCTGGTCGCGGTCAGCGCCATGCTGACGGCCGTGCAGGGTGGTCATCAAGGAGCACTGATGGCCCCGACGGAGGTGCTCGCCGAGCAACACGCCACCAGCGTGCGACGAATGCTCGAAGGCGTCACCGTTCCCGCCGAGAACCTTTTCGGCGACCGTCCGCTGCGCATCGAGTTGTTGACGAATCGGATCACGGGTGCAGACCGGCGCGATGTTTTGGCCGGCCTGGCCGGCGGAACGGTCGACATCGCCATCGGGACCCACGCTCTGATCCAGGAGGGTGTGCAGTTCCACAGCCTCGGCGTCGTCGTCGTCGACGAGCAGCACCGGTTCGGCGTCGAACAGCGGGCGGCATTGCGATCAAAGGGCGATGACGACGCAGTTCCCGACGTGTTGGTCATGACCGCCACGCCGATCCCACGCACTGCGGCGATGACGGTCTACGGCGATCTCGACGTCAGTGTTCTCGACGAGTTGCCGCCTGGCCGCACCCCGATCGCGACCCGTTGGGCCGAGGGCCCATTGATCGAGCAGGCTGCCTGGGCCACGGTCCGCGACGAGGTTGCCGCTGGACGACAGGCCTACGTCGTGTGCCCGTTGATCGAGGAGAGCGAGAAGCTGGAGGTGGCCAGCGCGCAAGAGACCTTCGATCGTCTGGCTCGCGACGAATTGAAGGGTCTGCGGCTCGGTCTCTTGCACGGACGTCTGCCTTCCGCGGAGAAAGAGGCCGTAATGGACAAGTTCCGCGACGGCCGCCTCGACGTACTCGTGGCGACGACCGTCATCGAAGTCGGCGTCGACGTGCCCAACGCGACGGCGATGGTGATCCTCGATGCGGATCGCTTCGGGATAGCGCAGCTCCATCAGCTTCGCGGGCGTGTCGGGCGCGGTCAGCACGCGTCGACCTGTTGGTTGGTCACCAGTGGCGGCCCTGCCGGTGCGCCGTCAGAGGGGAACCCGCGTGTCGAGGCCTTGGTGGCGTCGACTGACGGGTTCGAGCTGGCCGAGGTCGATCTCGAACTTCGAGGCGAAGGCACGATCATGAACACAGCCCAAAAGGGTCGCAACGACCTGAAGCTGGCGTCGTTGCGGCGCGACCGTGAGCTCGTCACCCTTGCTCGTGAAGCCGCGTTCGAGATCGTCGACGCCGACCCTGTTCTCAACCATCATCCGGTACTGCTCGACGAGCTGCGCCTCCTCTTCAGCGCTGAGGATGAAGAGTTCTTGTTCAAGAACTGAGAGCTTGCGGGCGGGCCCGGCCGGACCCGGCGAACCCGGGGGTAAGAGTTTCGGGGTCGACGGCCGAGCACCCGCGGGAGTCATGTTTCCCCGAGGCAGGGCCGTTCAAACCGAACCCAAACCATATTTTCGAACGACTTTCGTGACCTGTCGCCAGACTGTGCGGATCCCTCGCCTGGTCCTGCTCGCCCTCATTCCCTTAGCTTTTGCGGCCTGTAGCGTCGACGCCGTGACCTCGATAACCCAGCCGCCCAGCGTTTCGACCACTGCACCTGTCGGAATCGATATGCGCCTGCCGGGAGAGCCGGCCGGCACGCTGACCTTCGCCCCCCTGGCTCGAAATCACGTCGACACGCCCATCGAGTATCCGCAAACACCTCCCGTCGGCGGCAATCACAGTCGTGTCTGGCAGAACTGTCAGTACTACGACACCTCCGTTCCCAACGAGCCTGCAGTGCATTCGCTCGAGCATGGCGCGGTGTGGATCACCTATACACCCGACACGTCCGCGGCCGATCGGCAGGTGCTGCGGGCGCTGGCCGACACCGGTGATCACATCCTGGTGTCGGAGTACCAGGGGTTGCCGTCACCGACCGTCGCGACGGCATGGGGCAAGCAGCTGCAACTGCAATCCGTCAACGATCCCCGGCTGAACGAGTTCGTCAAGGCTTTCCAGAGCGGGCCGCAAACCCCCGAGCCCGGTGCGACCTGCCGCGGCAGCACGAGCGAAACCACGTGACAGGTCCGGTCATGACGCGGTTCAGATATGCCGGGTACCCAGCGAGCGCGGGTGAACCGAACGTTGTCGTGGACGGTTCACCGAACGAGGGGACGGTGCTCACACTGACCCACTGGCCCGGGTATCCGCAGCCGCCCGGGTTCAAGTTCGACCTCTCTGCTGAGATGGCGTTCCACTACCTCGACCAACCAATCGATCATCCGCCGGCCGACGTCGCCACCAACAACCACTTCGATCAGGATGGGCTGGTTGGTCTGCACGCGTTGACCGAGCCGGATCTGTCGCTGCAACATCGCCGGCTGCTCATCGATGTTGCCGCTGCGGGGGACTTCGCGATCTATCACGATCGTCGCGCCGCACGGGCGTCCATGACGATCGATGCGTATGCCGATTCCGATCGGTCGCCGATCGCTGACCGGCTCGTCGGGTCCTACGACACCCAATGCGTTGTGCTGTACAACGAGACGCTTCCTCTGCTCGTTCCGATGGCGGTCGCCGGAGACTCGTTCCGCGACCTGTGGGGCGATGAGGATGCACAGTTGACGGCGAGCGAGAAGGCGATCTCCAACGGTGTCGTGACCATCGAGGAGGTACCCGAGGTCGGTCTGGCAGTCGTGACGATCCCCGAGCTCGAGCCCAGCCGTCGCGGCCACCGATTTGCCGGCGAGTCCTTCGAGGGAGTGCACCCGATGGCCCTCAACAACTCCACCAGTTGCCTCCGGTTGCTGATGGTTCACGGTCGTCGCTACCAGTTCGTCGACAGATACGAGACGTGGGTCCAGTTTCGGTCACGGCCAACGCGACGGCGAGTTGACATGCGACCACTTGCTGACCGGCTGAGCGAAAATGAGAGCGGTTCCGCAACCTGGACGGCCTCGGCTCCCGGAAGCCTGACGCCGACCCTGCGCGTCGTCGAGGAGTCCACTCTCGCGTCGGGTGTCGTTCGGGAGATGGTCGTCTCGCACCTTCGCGTTGCCCTCGCCGCATGGGATCCGTACGCAGACGGCAGCTAGAAATCGGCCGAGCGACGCGGTCTATCGTTCGCACCATGGCACGACCAGTTCATTTCGAGATCCACGCCGATGATCCGCAGCGAGCCATCGCCTTCTACACCGATGTGTTTCGGTTGGACGGTCAACCAATATGACGATCAGCAGTAATGGCTCGTCTCGACGGGACCGAGTGAGGAGCCGGGCATCGACGGCGCCATCCATGCGCGCATGGGTGAGCGGCCGGCCGCCGGCGCGCCTGTCGTCGGGATGGTCAACACGATGCAGGTCGCCGATCTCGATGCATCGGTCGCCAAGGCATTCGCCCGTGTTGGGGTTCTCGCGTTGGACAAGATGATGATTCCCGGGCTGGGCACTGTCGCATATGTCCTCGACAGCGAAGCCAACGTCATCGGAATGCTCGAACCGGAATCCTGAAACTCGGAAGCAACCTGTAACCGCACCTCCTCTGGCCAGTAGCGATGAACCTGACATTGCCACCGCGTGTCGTCGCGGGCGATTCGGTCGCGCTCGTCAGTCCCCCATGGTTCGGGGCCAGCGCATTCCCCATCGCGTCGATCGTGGTCGGGCGTACGTCGAATCGCTCAGGCTGCAGCGACAACTCGTTCGCGACCACCGGCGCGCCAACCCGCGCTCAGTCGTAGCGCTGACCGTCTTCCTCGTCGAAGTCATCGGGTAGCACGAGATCCCACCGGTCCAGGCAATCCTCGCAGCGGTACGCGACATAGTCGCCGGGCAGCCAGACACCGTCTTCGCGGGGGTGCGTGAGCAGGTGACATCGACCCCCGCAATCGACGCAGACGATCGTCGGCTCAGGTTCGAGTGCGATACCGCGGCACGTTATACGGTGAGGCCCGTGTCAGCAGCCGCAGTCATCGACGACGCCGGCCAACAGTTGACCGACCTGCTGTCGCACCTCGTCTCGTTCTCGACCGAAAGCCGTACGCCCAACCTCGAGCTCATCCGCTGGGTCGCTGAACATGTCGAATCCAACGGTGGCCGAGCCACGCTGGTGCAGGGCGCGGGGGATCGAGCCAACCTGCTCGCGTCCTTCGGACCGGAGATGACCGGTGGGCTCATGCTGTCAGGGCACACCGATGTGGTGCCTGCGGGCACGGGCTGGGCGACTGACCCGTACTCGATGACAAAACAAGGCGACGAATTGCACGGCCGGGGGACAGCCGACATGAAGGGGTTCATCGCTACGATCGTCCGCGTCGTCCAGAGGTTCCGTAAAGTCGAGCTGTTGCGACCGCTGCACGTTGTGTTGTCGTTCGACGAGGAGGTCGGATGCATCGGCGTCCGTCAGGCGCTCGATGTGATCGCCGATCGAGACGACCTGCGCCCCGATGTCGTCATCATCGGCGAGCCGACGATGATGCGTCCGCGTCACAGCCACCTGGGCAAGCTCGCCTACGACGTGGTGTGCATGACGGCGGCTGGTCATTCCAGTTTGTCGCACAGCATGCCCAGTGCGATTGCAGTTGCCGGTCGGCTTCTGGCCGAGTTGGACGAACTTCAACGACGGCATCGTCCGGTCGGGGAACCCGGTGTCACGTTCAACTGCGGCACGATCACAGGTGGCACCGCGCTCAACGTCATTGCCGAGCGGTGCGAGTTCACGTTCGAGGTGCGGCACACCGTCGACCACGATCCCGATGCCGTGCTGGACCCATTTCGAAGGGCTGTCGATCGCGAACGCGCCGCGCTGGCCGACCACGGTGGTTCGGTCGAGGTGACCGAGATCATTCGCTATCCGGCGCTGCGAACCGCATCGGACGACCGTTGGCTTCGCCTTGCAGAACGGATCGCCGACGCCGGTCCCGCTACCTCGCTCGGGTTCGGCACAGAGGGCGGCCTGTTCGCCGCCGCACTCGACACCTCGGTCGTGATCTGCGGGCCCGGCGACATCGCTGTGGCGCATCGCCCGGACGAGTACGTCACCGTGGACCAGTTGCTGCGCTGCGAACGGTTCCTGTCAGCGCTGGTCCAGAAGATCTGTGTCGATCCCGCGGCTGAGGGCTAGACCTAGGGAGATGGAGAACACGGTGACGTTGCCGACAGACGACAGTGCTACGGATCGATTGCTTGCTGCGGTTGAGGAGCTCGGTCCGCTGTGGCGGGAGCGAATGGCTGAGCACGACAGGACCTCGACCTTCCCATCCGAGAACCTCGAAGAGGCGAAGGAAGCGGGGCTCAACCGGCTCACGGTTCCTGTGGAGTACGGCGGCTTCGGGTACTGGATGCCGGGCAACTTCAGTGGTATGTACCGGCTGCTCGAGCGCATGGCCTATTGGGACACCAACACTGCTCAGCTGTTGCAGGTCCACAATCACGCCGCAGGGATCATCGCCTTCCACTCCACCCCCGAGCAGCGAGATCGCTACCTGCCCCAGATCGTCGACGGCGCTTATTGCGCGTCGCTCGGATCCGAAGCGCACCTGTACGAGAACGGCGCAGAGGCATTGGCGTCCGAGTTGACCGCAACCGAGGGCGGCTATCGGTTGACTGCCCGCAAGGCGTTCGCGTCCGTCGCGGCGACAGCCAAGTACCTCGTGGTGTGGTGCGCTGTCGAGGGTGACACCGCATACGCATCGAGGATGGTCTTCGCGGTGGTGCCGACCGACGCACCCGGCGTGAAGCTGCTCGACGACTGGCACATGTTGGGCATGCGATCAACGGTGTCTTGCAGCGTCGCCTTCGGCGATGTGTTCGTGCCCGCGGCCGACGTCGTGGGTGAGCCGGGCGGATGGATCAACAACGATCCGCGCACGTTCTCCTGTGGCTATGCCTCCAACCATTTGGGCACCGCGCAGGGTGCGTTCGACTTCATCGCCGATTACGTGGCCGGTCGCAAGGACCTCAGTGAATCCGAGGCTGTCAAGGTGCGGCTCGGCAGGATGGACGCCCAGCTGTTCGCTGCTCGCAGCGCCCTGCGCTCCACCGCCGCTCGCCTCGATCGTGGCGACGACCCCGACGAAGTCGAGGCCGACGCCATTCGCACCATGCACCTTGCCAAAAACGCGGTGCTCGATATCCCGTACCAGGGTTTCGACATCGTTGGTTGAAATCGTTTTCGAGTTTTCACGATGCGGCAAAGGCGACCTTGGAGTATTTGCGCGAGCGACTGGGGTTTGACCTGTGGATGGTGACGCGGGCCGAGGGAGAAGATTGGATCGTATTGCAGGCCGACGATCATGGCTACGGCGTGCAAACCGGCGATCTCTTTCGGTGGACCGATTCGTTTTGCTCCCGCATGGTTCAGGGATTTGGCCCTCGAATCGCACCCGCGTCGGACGAAGTACCCGCCTACGCCAGTGCCCCAATCGGCAGTCAGGTGTCTATTGGCGCCTACGTGGGTGTGCCCCTCACCTGGAGAGACGGGAATTTATTC
>JANMMQ010000361.1:0-14518 GCA_031373465.1 Ilumatobacteraceae bacterium
GTTCTGAGTTGAACGTCGGGTTCGGCGAGGAAGGTGCGGATGGCGGACGATGTTGCTGTGACCGTGCAGTTCGGGGCCGACGAACCGCTCGTCGAGTTCCCGACCGAGGGTGTCACCGTCAGCGTCCCACTCACCGCGGTCGGCGATCGCCTGTACCGGCTCGATGGTGTACCGGTGTTCGCCGAGTCGGCCGCGTTCGGTCGCACAGTACGCCTCGAAGAACCCGCCGATGTACCCGAGTTCCGGGTCGCCGACGCGGGTTGCGATGTCGGTCAGCAGCGCGCAGATCTCCTCGCGGCGATGCAACGTGCCGGGCTCCCACATACAGATGAATTCTGCGTTCAGCACCGCACCGGTCAGTTCAGCGGCGATAGATTCTGCGTGGGTCAACTTCACACGCCGCCGCGAACAGGCCGTCGAGATCGCGATCGGAAAGGACGTCGTGACTCACTTGCCCGCGACCACCGCGCTCGAAACGGCAGCCGGTGCTGAAGGCGACGAAGATCTCACCGCTGCCATGGGTGGCGACGGAACCGGTGCGGGCCAGACCCAACCCGGCGCGTCGGGCAACACGTTCGCATTGCGCGGGAAGGATCGGTGCGTCGGTCGCAATCACGACGATGCAACTTCCTTCCGGCGCCTCGCGCTCGCCACTTCGCCCGCGTTCAGCGAATCGACGCCCCACCGGCGCGCCGTTGACACACAGTCGCTCGAGGGCACCGAAGTTGGTCAACACAAGGGTCCCGAGCACGTGACCATCGACGACACGCGATGCAGTGCCGATGCCACCCTTCCAGCCCAGACAGGTCATGCCCGAACCCGCGCCGACAGCGCCTGCGGCGAACATCCCGTCACGCGCGTCTGCGAATGCCTCGGCGACGTGTTGTGGTTGCACGGCCATCGCACCTGGGTCGCTGAGCCACGAATCGTCGCACTCGCCGACGACTGGCGCAACGACGTCGTCGATGACGCCGGGTACCTCGCGAATGGTGGCTTCAACCACACCTTGGTACGCGGCGCCGATGCTCATCGTCGCGGTCAACACGATCGGTGTCTCCAACGTGCCCCACTCGCGGATCGTCAGCGAACCGGTCAACTCACCGGCGCCGTTGAGCACAGACGTGCCGGCTGCCATGGGTCGGTGAAAGGTGGACGCCAGCGTGTCGGGCAAGATCGCCGTGACGCCGGTGCAGTGCTCGGCGATCGTTGCATGACCGACGCGCACGCCGGCGACATCGGTGATGGAGTTGTTCGGTCCTGTGGGCAAGACCCCGATTTCGATGCCGCGATCGCGCGGCCGTGGTCGGTGCTCCGTCATCGGCCGAGCGTACAACGGCCGCCTACGGTGGACACGTGGACCACTACGACCTCGCCGTCATCGGCCTCGGCGGAATCGGCAGCGCTGCCGCGTGGTTCGCTGCACGCGGTCGGCGGTCGGTCATCGGGTTGGAACGTTTCGAGCTCGGCGGGCATCACCACGGGGCCTCGCACGATCACAGCCGCATCATCCGCCACAGCTACCACACCCCGCACTACGTGCAACTGACCCGACTCGCGTACCACGCGTGGCGCGAGGTCGAACTCGACAGCGGTGAGACCTGCGTACACGTGACGGGAGGCATCGACCTGTTTCCGCGTGGTGCGGTCATCGACGTCGAGACCTACCGCGAATCGATGCGGGTCTGCGACATTCCTTTCGACAAACTCTCACCGGCCGACGTCATGCGCCGTTGGCCTGCATGGCGAGTCGACACCGACACGAGCGTGCTGTACCAGGCCGACACGGGCATCGTCTCGCCGGCTTCCACCGTGCCGCTGCTGCAGCGAATGGCCAAGGATCGTGGGGCGGTACTGCGCGGTTGCACCACCGTGACCGCGATCGAACCGGGTGCCGATGACATCACGGTCCGTCTTTCGAACGGCGATGCTGTTCGCGCATCACAGGTCGTGATCGCGGCAGATGCGTGGACCGGCCAACTGGTCGGGCCGCTCGGTCTCACACTTCCGCTGACCGTTACCTGCGAGCAGGTCACGTACTACGCGACCGATCGTCCCGAGATGTTCGAACGCGGAAGTTTCCCGGTGTGGATCTGGATGGACGACCCATCGTTCTACGGCTTCCCGACGTTCGGCCGCCCGGGCGTGAAGATCGCCCAGGACTGCGGCGGGTTGCCGGTCGACCCGGACGGCCGCAGCTTCGAACCCGACCGTGCCATCTTGGCGCGAACCGATGCCTTCGCCAAGGAAGCGTTCAGGGGGCGACTGGGCGCAGCCGAATCCACGACCACGTGCCTCTACACCCTGCCACCCGACCGCGACTTCGTGGTCGACGCAGTGCCCGGACATCCCAACATCCACCTCGCGCTTGGCGCGGGTCACGGCTACAAGTTCGCCGCCTGGTTCGGCAAGACGTTGGCCAGGTTGGCCGATGGACGAGATCCGGCGTGCGACCTCACCCCGTTCCGCCTGAACCGTCCGGCGCTGACCGATCCGGCGTGGCAGGCGAACTGGTTGGTCTAGCGCGCCCGACCTCAGGCGGTCATCTTCGACGTCCACCAGCGGCGGATGTCGAGGCTCGGATCCTCCATCGGCGCATACCAGCCGTGGTCGAAGGTTCGGCTGGCCATGCCTCGCTGCACTCGCTCGCAGATGGCCCAGTCCTGCAGGTTGACCATGTGCCAGAAATCCACCGCGTCTGATCCGTCGAAGCCGGCCTTGGCGACCTCGTTCGGATGAAACAGCAACTGGCACTCGATCACGGTGCGATCGGCAGCAAGGGGACGGAGGATGAAGGCAGCGACATGGTCGCGCGATAACGACAGCATCAGGTTCGGATAGATCAACTCGCCGAAGTGGTTGGCCTGCTCCGCCTCACTGAGTCCACTGAACGATGCTCGCCCGCTGGTACCGGTGAGCGTGTAGGTGTCGGCGCCCGGTCGGTGCGCGATGCCACGGTCCCAGTCCAGCGAGGCACCGCCACGCACACGGAAGGCCGGCACCAGGTCGCACAGCTCCGGGTGCACCGGCCCGCAGTGGTAGCACTCGTTGTAGTTCTCGGCGAGCACCTTCCAATTGGCGCTGACGTCATAGGTGATCGACCGGCCCACCACCAACTGGTCGAGCGGGAAGCGACTGAGGCGCGCCGGGATTGCACCCAGCTCCTCCGGCAACGACGGGCCCTCGTCAGCGAGGCGAACGAAGGCGAACCCGCCCCATGCTTCGAGTGCGAAGTGATGAAGGCTGAAGTCGGCGGGGTCGATGTCGTCGATCCACGGCGATGCCCGCAACGAGCCGTCGAACCCGTACGCCCAGAAGTGATAGGGGCAGCGGATGACCGCGTCGAAGCAGGGCGATGAAGCCTCCGGCGACGTTGAATCGACCAGCTCAGTGCCGCGGTGCATGCACCGGTTGGCGAACGCCCTCAGATCGCCGTCACTGTCGCGAACAACCAAGACGTGCTCGCCGGCGACCGACGCCAACCGGTACGAACCTGCTTGTGCTCCGACCGAATCGGAACGACCGATGCACATCCACGAGGTGGCGATGCCGCGCCGCCGTTCATCGGCGAAGACAGCCGCGTCGCAATACGCCGACCGCGACAGGCTGGCTTCCATCAGGCGCTGACGGGTGGCCGCCGCGACGCCCACGGCTGCGCGGCTTCGAGCTGGGCTGCGATTCGCACCAACACGTCTTCCCTGGCGAACCCTGCGACCAGCTGCACGCCGACCGGCAGACCGTCAGCGGTCCAGTACAGCGGCAGGCTGATCGCCGGCTGACCCGTGACGTTGAACTGAGCGGTGAACTGCAGCAGCTCGCGCACACGCATCCCGCCCTCGGGCCCCGCCAAGTAGCCGATCGGTGGCGGTGGCGTGGCGATGACAGGCGTCAGCAACAGGTCGTGGCCGACGCTGCCGTCGGCGGGATACCACCATGCCATGATCTCGCGAACCCACGCGCTCTGGGCCGTGAGAGTCAGCAGGTAGTCGGCGGCCGACACGGCCTTGCCGAGCTCGCCGAAGAAGACGTTGTCGGGCTCGAGATCACCCTCCTGGATCGGCCGACCGAGCTGTCCCTCCATGAGCCGAAAGTCGTGAGCGGTGTGTGCGGCCAAGACGGTCACGAACCGATCCTGGAAGCCCTCGTCGGCCATCGCCGACGGCGACGATTCATCGACATCGTGACCGAGTGATTCGAGCAGCTCCGCGGCAGCGGCAACGGCTGCTACGCAATCCGGGTGCGCAGGCACGCCGGGCGACCGGTCGAGCACACCGATGCGCAGTCGGCCAGGGTCGGCTCCGACCTCGTCGAGCAATGGACGGTCGAACGGAGTGGCGACGTACGGGTCGCCGGGCTCATAGCCGGAGATCGCGTCGAGCACCGCCGCGGCATCGCGCACGCTGCGGGTGACGCAGCCATCGATGGTCGCGCCCGCCCACACCTCGCCGTCCAGCGGTGCATGACTGACGCGACCTTTGCTCGGCTTCAACCCGACGAGCGCACATTCCGACGCAGGGACACGGATCGATCCGCCCCCATCGTTGGCGTGACCGACTGCGACGATGCCGGCCGCGACCGCGGCGGCAGAGCCACCCGACGATCCACCTGTCGAGTAGTCGAGGTTCCACGGATTGCGCGACGGCCCGTACGCCAACGGCTCGGTCGTGATGGTGGTACCCATCTCCGGCGCGTTGGTTCGACCGATGGCCACGAACCCGGCTTCGCGGAACCTGCGGTACAGCGAGGAATCGACCGGTGCTCGATGATCGACCGACTTCAAGCCCCGCGACCCGAGGTGGTAGGGCTCGCCTTTCATCATGCAACCGAGGTCTTTCACGACCATCGGCACCCCGGCGAACGGGGCGCTGCTTCCCACCGACGCTGCAGCCTCTGTGAGCGCGGCCTCATAGCGAGGATGGATGATGGCATTGATCTGCGGGTTTACGCGCTGCGCAGCCTCGATTGCGGCATCGACCAACTCTGCCGCCGAGACGTCGCCCTTGCGTATCAGTTCCGCCTGGGCAGTGGCATCGAGTGAGGCGAGGTCGTTGGCAATTCCCATGGCGTCGAACCCTAGGCTGCGGCCGTGCGCGTGGTTGCAGCGGTCGACAAGTTCAAGGGCACCGCGACGGGCGCACAGGTGGCGGCAGCGGTCGGCTCGGCGTGCTGGGAGCTCGGCCACGACTGCGTCGAACTGCCCGTTGCAGACGGCGGCGAGGGCACGCTCGAAGCACTCGGCGGGGCCAATCGAACTTCGACCGTGACCGGTCCCCTCGGCGATCCGATCCGCGCCGAGTGGCGCATGCACCGCGGTACCGCAGTGATCGAGATGGCCCGAGCGTCGGGTCTGACGCTCGTTGGTGGAGCCCTGAACAACGACGCGATGGCAGCGTCGACCATCGGCACCGGCGAGCTGATCGACATGGCGCTCGACGCCGGCGCGAAGAAGATCATCGTCTGCCTCGGCGGCTCGGCCACGACCGACGGCGGGTACGGCGCGCTACGCGCGATCCATGCACCGCACCGCCTGCGAGGAGTGAAGCTGCTCGTCGCTTGCGACGTGCGAACCCGGTTCCTCCATGCCGCCGAGGTGTTCGGTCCGCAGAAAGGGGCAACGCCGGCGCAGGTCAAGCTGCTGACCGGCCGCTTGCGCCGGTTGGCGCAGATCTACCAACACGACTACGGCGTCGACGTGTGTGAGATCGACGGCACCGGTGCCGCGGGAGGCATCGCCGGCGCACTCGTTGCGTTGGGCGGACGGCTGTTGCCGGGATTCGAACTGGTTGCGGATGAGCTCGATCTGCACGACGCCGTCGCTGCCGCCGATGTGGTCGTCACCGGCGAGGGTTACCTGGACGAGCAGAGCTTCGAAGGCAAGGTCGTCGGCGGCGTGCAAGCGATGGCCGGTGAAGCGGACAAGCCGGTCGGCGCAATCGTCGGCGACGCCGCACCCGAGGCAGCGACCCGCATCGGCCACGTCAACCTGATCGACGAATATGGAGCCGAAAAGGCGATGAACGAACCGCTGTGGTGCATCGAACGCGCCGCAGCGACGCTGCTGCAGCGGCTTACGGGGCAGCCGAGCTAGTCGTCGCGCCGGCCACCGTGGTGGTGGGAGCAGTCATCTCGTCGAGCGTCTTGCTGGCCTTGTCGTCGCCGAGCAGCACCACCACCGTGTTGTCGGCCAGCAGAGTCGGATCCTGCAGCAACACCGGCGTGGGGATCGGCTCGACCGTGGCAACACCCATTAGTGCAGCCACCGACTGGGCGACGGCCTCAGCGCTGGGGTCACCCGCGAGGAATTGAATCTTCGTGGCCGCTTCTTTCGTCGCGCCGTTGGTGGGCTCGCCCATGGTGAACCCCTTCCCCTGGAGCGCCGTGCTGAGCACCTTGGCGACGCCGTTGGCGTGCGACGAGTTGGCGACCAACACCTTGGCACCCGTCGTGGTCGGCGTGAACACGGTGACCTGAGGCGTGGTCGGCAGCACAGCGAGGCTGGTGGTGAGGCTCGGGTCGATCGACGTGGTGGCTGGGATAGTGGGCGACGCTGAGTCGCTGTTGCTATCGCTGCGAATGTTTTTGAGGATCAAGAACCCGACGACCACCGCGGCGACGGCGATCACGATGGCCAGCGTCGAACCCATCGGCGACGCGCCACTGCCAGACCGCTTTGGCGGGCGGCTCGGCTGTTCGTTACTCATGTGTGCTCCTCATGTCCCCGGGCTAGTCACCACTGGCCGCGCCCTCAATCATTTCACGACGGCGACGCTCGCGATGACGCCGGAGCCTACGCACCGTGAGCGGATCGAATTCCAGTGCCGCCGGATGATCGATCACCCGGTTCACTTCGAGGTTGTATTCCTCCACGGAACACGCAAACCGCGCCCTGATGGCGTCGTAGCGATGTTCGTCGAGTGTGAACCACGACGACTCGAACTGGATGATCGCTTGATCGCGTTCGTTGAGTGTTGGGGATCCATCTGTCACGGCGCCAAGCCTTGCCGGTGGGGCAGGGTCATTACAAGGACCCCCCCTACTAATGTCTCCCCGATGCCAGCCGCTCGACGTCCATTTCTCATTGGCGTCGCCGGTGGCACATGTGCCGGCAAGACACTGGTGTGCGAACGCTTGGCCGAACGTGCAGGTGAGGACCTCGTCGCCTTGATCCGGCTCGACTCGTATCAGATCGATCGAACCCACCAAACCGTCGACGAACGCATCGCCGCGAACTACGACCATCCCGACGCGTACGACTGGAGCCTGCTCAACAACCACCTTGCCGTGTTGGCGGCAGGCGAGCCGGTGCTGGCGCCCACCTACGACTTCAGAATCCACAACCGCAGCGACATCGTTCGCCCGCTGGCGCCCGCTCCGGTGATCGTGGTCGAGGGGATACTCGTCCTTCACGACGAAGCGTTACGCGAGCGATTCGATTTGAAGGTGTATGTCGACGCCGATGCCGATCTGCGATTCATCCGGCGGCTGACACGCGACGTCGAGCATCGTGGCCGCACTCCGGGGAGCATCATCACCCAGTACCTGACCACCGTGCGGCCCGGTCATGAACAGTTCATCGAGCCGAGCAAACGGTTCGCAGATGTGATCGTGCCGGGCCGTGGGCTGAACGAGCCGGCCATCGACCTGCTCCTGGCGCGTGTCCACGAAGTGACCTAACTGTGATGACTCAGTCCGAATTTTTCTTCCCGGCAATCAACAGCGTCACTGTCGAGGCAGGCGCCAGTTGCCCGCTCGGCTCGACACCGACGACCGTGTTCTTTTCCACATTGCCATGACCTGTGACCTCCCTGGTTACGACCGTCAACCCGAGGGCTTTCAGTTGGTCAGTGGCTTTCTTGCTGTCGAGGCCAATCAGAGAATCGGGATTGACAATTACGGTGACCAGAGTCGGGGTGACTGCAGCGAGCGCTGCTGTTGTGGGTGCCGCCGTGACGGCGGTCTGCGGCGCGGCCGACGGTGACACGCCGGAAGAGGCGGTCAACGGACCGTTGTCGTCGGTCGCCTGTGCCAACACCAGCCCGATGACCAATGCCGCGACCAGCACCACTGCCGAGGCAACGAGACGGCGCTTGGACCGGGCTTGCCGGACGAAGTCGCGATCGAGGATCGGAGGCGGACCGCCGGCGATGAAGCCAGGCGGCATCACAGCCGTCGCCGACGGACCCGCCGCTGAGAACGCGGTCGGCGCAACTGCCGCGACTGCGGCCGTTGATGCAACCGTGGGCGCCGAGTTGGCGTCAGTGTGTTGAGGCGAATGTGTGGGCGAGGGCAGGAGATGCCTCTGCAAATCACGAGCCTCGGTGGCGAAGCTCTCTGCGGAGGCAGGGCGATCGGCGGGGTTCTTCGACATCGACCGCTTGATCAACGATCGAACGCCGTTGGGAACGGAGCTCGGCAGATCCGGTGGCTCCTGATGGACGTGAGCCATCGCCAGAGCGAGCGGGTTCTCACCGCTGAACGCGGGCTTGCCGGCGAGCATCTCGTAGCCGACGACACCGAGTGAGTAGATGTCGCTTGCTGCCGTGGCGAACTCGCCACTGGCCTGCTCCGGCGACATGTACTGGGCTGTACCGACGACCTGACCCACCGCAGTCAGCGACGTCGAGTCGACGAGGCGGGCGATGCCGAAATCGGTCACCTTGACGGTTCCGTCCGGAAGGATCATCAGGTTGCCCGGCTTGATGTCGCGGTGCACCACTCCCATGTCGTGCGCGGCACGAAGCGCATCCGCGGTCTGGGCGAGATACGACAACGCCGTCGCCACGGGCAGGGCACTACCTCGGCCAAGCACAGTGGACAGGGGCTCGCCGGGCACAAGTTCCATCACGAGAAACGCGTCCGCTCCGTCTTCGCCGTAATCGTGAACGCGGGCGATCCCGCTGTGCGAAAGCGCAGCGGTGTGGCGCGCCTCCTCACGGAATCGTTCCAGCAGGGCGCTGGCGTTGTCAGTCCGCAACACCTTGACCGCGACGACGCGGTGGAGCACCGTGTCGGTGGCAGCCCAAACCTCGCCCATCCCTCCGATGGCTATGCGCTCGTCGAGCTCATACCGTCCACCGAGCAACTCTCCTCGGCGGTGCGTCATGTCCGCTGTAGCGGCCGCCTCAGCGGAGCACCAAGACCAAGATCACGATGATCAGGATGAGCAGAACCGCTCCGCCGCCGATGTACACGCCGCCGGCTAATAGTGCCTCGATCATCACAACCTGCCTTTGACATAGTGGCGAAACCGCAACGGACGTGCGATTGGCATAGGTCGGTCGATGATTCCCCGATGAGTTGATTTTCAAACCTCTGGGCTCCAAATTGGCACTTAGCGCGCATGGCGTTCCCCCGGCTCGATGACGGGTGTGCCTGTCGATGGCCTTTCACCGGTTTCGACGAGCGTGCGGGCGACTTCGCGAAGCTTGACGTTGAGGTGTTGCGATGCGCGGCGCAGCACTTCGAAGGCTTGGACGGCCGTGATGCGCTCACGCTCGATGAGGATGCCTTGGGCCTGTCCGATCAGTTCACGGGTCTGCAAGGCGTCGTGGAGGTTCGCCAGGCGTTGTTCATCGTCGGCTCGTTCCCCGGCAGCGTCGAGTGCGATCCCTGCCAGCGTGGCAAAGATGAGTGCCTTGGCTCTGTCCGTCGCACCGAACGCGGCGGGCAATCGGGCGTAGAGATTGAGCGCACTGACCGGCCGATCGGACAACCGAAATGCAAGAAGGCTGCGGACTCCCGCGCTGGCCGCCGCCGGCCCGAAACGTGGCCAGCGATCGTCATCGATCAGGTCCAACGCGTACACGGGGCCTCCATCGGCGATCGTATCGAGGCATGGGCCCTCGTTGGTGGAGAACTGCAATTCGTCGACTTCGACAACCAGCGGATGGCTGGCTGCCGCGGTAGATACGCGATCGCCGCTGACGAGGAAGATCCCAGCGGCATCGCATCCGTCGATTGTGGCAACGGCTAGATCGACGGTGAGCTGCAATGAACCTGCGACCGAACCTGGTGAGAAGAGCTGTCGAGCCACTACGGCGAGGTTCTGCTCGAGCTCCTCGGCTGAGTTGACGCCGTTCACAATGGACAAGGGTACTAGCGGGCGTGGCATCGTTCGTCACACGGGGTGGTAGCTTTGCCCTGTCTTCGACAGCGAGGTCCCCGGTCGAACATCGGCCGCGAGTCTGAAAGGCCAGCTCATGGCCAGGCCACCTGCAGTCGAGAATTGGCGAACCGGGGATCACGCCTTCCACCTGGCACTTCGCTACTCCGGCCACGAGGTTGTTGTCGAACCCGTTGGCGAGATCGACCTGCTGACCAGCCCGGCGCTCGGTGGACTGCTCGGCGCCCTGATCGACGGCGGGCAGACCGAGATAGTCCTCGATCTCGCGAACGTGGCCTTCATGGGAGCGGCCGGGCTCGGTGTGATCGCTGTCGTCTCGCACCGGCTTCAATCCTCCGGCAGGAGCTTTGCCATCCGCTCGCCGTCACCGATGATTCGCAAGCTCCTCGACATCTCAGCCATGACTGGACTCACCGACCACGATGCATCGGAGATCACGTCGCGCGCGGCCAAGGAAGACGAGACCGGCAGCGACGAGCTCGCAGCCGTGCCAAACCCGGCTCGCGTCTCACCTCTGCCCGCGAGTACAGGTCTCGTAGATGCCGCGCTTCGTCTTGTGACCGCAATGGCCCGGGCGACGGTCGGCGGTGCGGATGGAGTCAGTGTTGCCGTGACTCGCCAAGGTCGGTTGACCACCGTCGCGGCGAGTGACGAGACCATCGCCCAGATGGACCGCGATCAGTACGCGACGGGTGAGGGCCCGTGCCTGTCCGCGGCCGAAGTCGGGCACTCGTTTCACATCGACTCTGTCGACGAGGAGGTGAGGTGGCCGCGATTCGTCCCACGCGCGAGACACGAGGGAATCGCCAGCATCCTGTCGACTCCCCTGATGGTGTCTGACCGACCTGTCGGCAGTTTGAACATCTACTCGAACACTGAGCGAGCGTTCAAAGAACACGACCGAGAACTTGCTGCCCTCTTCGCCAGCGAAGCGTCCGCCATACTTGCCGAGGCCACAGTCGAGACGAGCATCGATGCGATCGCCAAGCGACTTCGCGACTCGCTCAGCGCGCGTGAGATCATCGCCCAAGCGCAAGGGGTGATCATGGCTCGCCAGGGCATCTCTCCCGAAGCGGCATATGCCAATCTTCGGCAGTCTTCGAAGAAATATGGGACCACGATCCGGGAATGTGCAGCAGCGCTGGTGAGCAGCACAACACGCGCGGACCTGATCGGTCAGGTCGGCACATGACCGGCTCCGTCGGCGTGCTCGAACGGGCCCGCCGCGAGGTCGGCCTTTCTCACAGCGACTTGTGGTTCCGGTACTTCGCACTCGGCGGTATGAGCACAGCTTTGGAGCTCGAGGCCTACTTGTTTGAAGCCCTCACCCCTACCGTGCACGAGCGAGACATGGTTGCACTCGCACTGAACGAGCGCTTCTCCGAGCTGGGCGGGGACCACCCCATCTCTTACACCGATGACGACGAAGACGAGTAACGGTCGCGGTTAGCGCGAACCCCGGGCGGACGCTGCGGTCTTCTTTGCGGCACGCTTCGCCGTTCCGGCCGTTGACCTTGCCGCTGTTCTCGCCGTGCGTCCAGTCGTCGTCGCGCCTCGCTTTGCGCTGGCAGCCGTGGTGCGCCCTGACTTCTTCGCGGTCCTCAACGTGCTCTTAGCTCCAGCGGTTGCGGTGCGTGCAGTCGAGGTTGCACCGGTCTTCGCGGTGCGTGCCGTCTTCACGACGCCATCGGTTGCGTTCGCGCCGGCGGCGCGGACGTTGTTGGCCCGCTTGCGGGCCAGGGACGACCCGGTCGGTGCGGCCTTCGGCGTGTTGTTGTGAAGGAAGCGTGAGATCAGATCCTGCGCTGCCGTTACGCCGCCCTGGGCGATGCCGCTGATGTTGTCGCCGACGCGATCGACGACGCCGGCGATGGTTCCCATGAGGTTGCCTGGCGGGGTGTCGGCCGCACGCGGGTGGGGACGGGTCGGCGCGGTTGCCTTTGCCTTTGCCATGGCCTCGCCGAGGTCGGCAAGCTCCTTGCGGCCGAGTCCGTTACGGACCTTCGGGAAGAAGTCGTTCTGCTCCTCCTCGACGTGGTGACGCACGTTCTCGATGAGGACGGTGACCTTCGCATCGAATCGTTCGTTGCGAGGATCGAGATCGACGAGCTCGGACAGCACCCACTTGACGATGTGGTGCTCCTCGAGGCTCTCGAGAGCGATGTCCTCCGTGGCCGGGACAGTTGCTCGCGCCACCGGGTAGAACAACTGCTCTTCGATCGCGGCGTGCACGGACAGCGCTTCGATGATCTGATCGACGATCTGACGCTTTTCGACGTACGCAGTGTCACCAGCTTTTTCGAAGCGCTTGAAGAGTTGCTGCACGGCTTGATGGTCGTTGCGAAGAAGAGTGATGGCATCCATGGCGGGGACACTTCCCCATAGCAATGGTGCCCAACCAAAGAGATTGCGTTAGACGACGGTTGTTGCTTCGATCCGAGCGACATTGACGCCGTTCGGTAGCCGGAGATCGGGAACGAACAGACGCTCGCGCAAGCATGTTTGCCCACCACAAGCCGGAGCTCAGCGGCCTCAGCCCGAAGGTAAGGCCGACCACCGACAGGCCCAACAAGACGCAAGCCGTGCCGACGCACGCGGTGATCATCGGGCCCGACATCGACGCGATGCGGGCTTCGGACACCACCCCGCCGCGTGTCGCCATCACCTGAGCCAACCGTCGACTCTCTGCCGTTGAACCCGCGTGGGCGGCCGCGAGCGATGCGCTCGTCTCGCCCATTCGGTGCCCTCATTTCTACGTCGCAGCGACGTGGGCGCTCGGACCAATGGTCGCAAGCGCGGCCGAGTGATGTGCTGCGCATCACGAAGACCTGCTCATTGTAGCGGCTCCAGCGCGGAACGTGGCATTTGACCAGGGGCGATGTCGTCCGCTTCAAGAAGTGGTCAAAAACGCTCAAGTTCGCTTTCCGTCGATCCGAAATTTGATGTGACGGAATCGGCCTTTGAATCGAGGCTTGGGTGATCGAAGCTGAGGGAGCGACCGCTGTGACGGGTTGGCGGCGTCGCCATGTGACGAGCGCGGCGATACGTCTCGCGGTGACACTGGCGCCGATCCTGATCGCGTTTGCGGTCGGCCTACTGCTCAACCACGCTCTCACTGCCCCGACCAGCGTTGGATCTGCGCTCGGCCGGGCACTCGTCATCTCGGCGTGCTCACTCGCTGTCCTGGTCGTGACCAATGTCGTTGCCCGCCGCTTTCTGCCGCTCGCTGCGCTGATGCAACTGTCGTTGGTGTTTCCCGATCAGACCCCGTCGCGATTCAGGACCGCACTCAAAGGGGGAAGCGGACGCCGGCTCGCTCGCGAGTTGGTCGAGGCTCGCGAACATGGGTTGTCCGACAACCCGTCGCGCGCCGCCGAACAGTTGCTGATGCTCGCCACAGCGATCGGCGACCACGACCGTCGCACCCGCGGGCACTGCGAGCGGGTTCGCCTGTACACCGATCTGATCGCCGAAGAGCTCCACCTCTCCAGGGAGGAGCGCTCCAGGTTGCAATGGGCTGCGCTGATCCACGACGTCGGCAAGATCCAGGTCCCCGCAGCGATCTTGAACAAGAAAGGCGCACCCGACGACCGGGAGTGGGCCGTCCTGAAGGAGCATCCGCTCGCGGGAGAGCGTCTCGTCGGGCCGATGTTGCCGTGGCTCGGGGACGCCGTTCACGCTGTCGGTGGACACCACGAGCGATGGGACGGCACGGGTTACCCCAGGGGGTTGAAGGGCGAAAGCATTCCGCGGTCGGCGGCGATCGTGGCTGTTGCCGATTCGTTCGAGGTGATGACTGCCGTCCGTTCGTACAAGATGGCGATGCCGCTGACCGCAGCGCGCGCTGAGCTGACTCGTTGCGCCGGCACGCACTTCAGTCCCGACGTGGTGCGGGCGATGCTGAACGTGTCGATCGGCCGCCTGCGCCGCTCGATGGGATTGTTCGCGGCGACCGCGCACCTGCCATTCCTCGCACACGTGACCCGGGCCGCGAGCTTTGCGCCCGACGCGATCTCGACCGCCGTCAGTTCGACCGCGACCACCGCAACGACAGGCGCAGGCGTGCTGGCACTGAGCAGCGGACTGGCCATGACCGCCCCACTCCACTCGAGCCTGCAAGCTCGAACACCCGTCACGAGTTCCAGCGAGTTGCAAGCCGTGCATGTCGCGGCGATGACCCACGTGGCTTTCAACCCGGCGCCGGTCACGACCGAAGCACCAGCGCCCGAAGCCGAGCCCGTGCCGGAAGCGAACGACCAGGTGGCCGCGGCGGCACCTACACCGTCTCCCATCCAAGCCGAGGGCGTCCAGGCACCACCGCCGACCGAGGCGGCGCCGGACCAGGCTCCGGCGGATGAGCCCCCTCCGAGTGACCCTGTTCCGGTTCCGAAACCTCAC
>JANMMQ010000394.1:0-1804 GCA_031373465.1 Ilumatobacteraceae bacterium
CGCGGTAGTCGTCGACGACGCCGCGGGCTCCCTCGAGGAACGCCTGGGTGAAGAGCGCCATCGCTTCCGCGGGTGACCCGAGGCGGTCTGCCACCGCCCGGTCGGTCTCGCTCAGCTGCTTGAGGAACGAGCGGTACGCGAGCTTTGGGCTCTTGCGCGCCAACCATCCTGTGGTGCCCAACACTGCGCGGGCGACACGGGGGTGCTTGGCGCAGAGGCCGAGCATCTGCCGGGTCGGTCTTTTCGAACTCGTCGACCGTGGCCCAGTCGCCGATCTGGCCCATGCCGGCCGCGATCGCGACGCGCGAGACGCGATCGGTCAGCGACGCGGCGACGGCCACCGCGTACGGACCACCGCCGGAGTAGCCCCACACCCCGAAGCGGTCGACGCCGAGCGCGTCGGCCAAGCGAGCGACCATCGGCGGATAGTCGGCTACGCCCCAGCCGTCGACGGCGGACGACCTCCCTATCCCGGGCCGGTCCGGTGCCAGGATGCGCAGACCACGCTGCCGGGCCGGGGCGTCGGCGAAGTCGAACCCGGCGCCGCACGCCGGGACGCCGTGGAAGGTGAGCACCGGCCGCCCCTGCGGATCGCCGTACTCATACAGGCCGACGCGCTGGTCGCCGACGGTGATGACCTGAAGCGGTGGGACCGTCACGCGGCGGACATTAGCCGGGGGCAGGGCAGGCCCTCCCCCGGCCCCCTGCCGCGCAGCCGCTCTGTTGGGGCTCGCACCTGCGTCGCCCGCCGCAACCACGAGGTTCTCGGTGTGCGACCGCGAACGCAGGTTGATCGCGAACGCGTTCGGACGAATCGCTGAGCATCACCGCACGCAGCCTGGCTGACGATTCTCACGCACGAGGCCGTTCGGAGGACCTGCGCGCCGTGGGCGCGCGTGTCGATCAGGTTGTGGTGGTCAGGGGAGATCGTGGCGAAGGCGAGGCAGGCTGGAGGCGAGGATCTCGTCGACGGTGTTCGGTTCGGCCGATTGCACTCCGGCGCGTGCGTATGGTGGGTCGTAGAACAAGAATTCGTCGAAGCCGGCGTCGCTCCAAGTCGCGACGAGATCCTCGAATTGTGCGGGCGACGTCCACGAGGTGTGTTCGACGAGGCCGAGCAGCACGGAACAGCGGATTTCGGCAGGGTTGCGTCCGATCGCTGCGCATTCCTCTTGCAGCCGGTTTCGGCTCTCGATGGCGTCGTTGAGTGTTGGGCCGAATGTGTTCCAGGTGTCTGCGTATCGGGCTGCGACCGCGAGTGTTCGTCGGCCATGTGCAGCCAGAACCAATGGTGGTCGTGGACGCTGAACGAATCCTGGTGCCATTGCTGCCTTGTCTGTGGAGTACCAGCGCCCGCTGAAGGTCACGGTGTCTTCACGAGTGAGGCGATCGACCAATGTCACGTACTCCCGGAAGCGTTCGGCGCGTTCGATGTTGGACCATTCGTCGACTCCCCACATTGATTGATCGCTCGGTGCGCCGCCGGCTCCAAGTCCGATCTCGAGACGTCCTTCGCTGAGGTGGTCGACTGTCTGTGCCTGCTTGGCGAGCAGCATCGGCGTTCGAGATACCACGGCGCCGACGAGGAGCCCGACGCGTACTCGAGTGGTGGCTGCTGCGAGCGCGGTCAGGCTGGTCCATCCCTCGAACCATGGTTCGCCTGGTCGATGCGGGTTGGTGAAATGATCGCAGGACCACAGCGAATCGAGGCCGCCATCTTCGAGGCGACGCCATCGGCTGACGAGATCGGTCCACGGTTCGTTCGGCAGAACCAGTGCCCCGAATCGGGGCTTCGATCGATCGG
>JANMMQ010000433.1:0-4130 GCA_031373465.1 Ilumatobacteraceae bacterium
GGGCAATCGGTGATGGAGGCCATCACCGACATGCCGCTGGAGACCTGACCGCCAGCAGCGCTGCCCGAAGGGGGTCAGCTGCGGCGGGCCTTCTCCGACTCGACCTCGAGGTCGTGGGCGACCATCATCTTGATCAACTCGGGGAAGGCGACGTCAGGTTCCCACCCGAGCACTGACCGTGCCTTGGACGGATCACCGATGAGGACATCGACCTCTGCCGGGCGGAAGAACTTGGGGTCCTGGCGAACGTAGTCGCGCCAGTTCTCGATCCCGACCTCGGTGAAGGCAAGGCGAACGAGGTCCTCGATGCTGTACGTGACACCCGTGGCGACGACGTAATCGTCGGGCTGATCCTGCTGCAGCATCAGCCACATCGCCTTCACGTAATCGCCTGCGTAGCCCCAGTCGCGCTTCGAGTCGAGGTTGCCGAGCACGATCTCTGTCTGCAGACCGAGCTTGATCCGTGCGACGGCGTTGGTGACCTTGCGCGTGACGAACTCGAGCCCGCGGCGCGGGCCCTCGAGGTTGAAGAGGATGCCGCTGCATGCGAACAACCCGTAGCTCTCGCGGTAGTTGACGACGATGTCGTGCCCGAACACCTTGGCGCAGCCATACGGCGACCGGGGATGGAACGGTGTGCGCTCGGTCTGCGGAGTCTCACGAACCTTGCCGAACATCTCGCTGCTGCTGGCTTGGTAGAACCGGATCGGGTTGTTCTCGGCGCCGCCAACCATCCGGATGGCTTCGAGCATCCGCAGTACGCCGGTGCCCGTGATGTTGGCCGTCAGCTCCGCCTGATTGAAGCTCAAGGCGACGAACGAGATGGCGCCGAGGTTGTAGACCTCGTCGGGTTGCGTCGAGTCCAGCGCCTTGACCAGCGACGGCAGGTCGGCGAGATCGCCAGGAACGGGCTCGACGTACGGGAACTCGTCGCGCATCATCGTCATCCTCGGGTTGTTCTGACCCTTGACCATGCCAAAGACCTCGTAGCCCTTGGAATGGAGGAACTCGGCGAGGTGCTGGCCGTCCTGTCCAGTGACACCGGTTATGAACGCGCGAGGCATGCTGGCAATCCTTCGGGGACGGGCCGTGAAAGCGGGAGACAGCAGTCTATGGGTTTGGAGCCCGATCTTGCAGCAACGAGTAGCCTCGGCGGCCCATGGACCCGTTGCGGATCGCCTTCGATGTCGGTCCACTGACCGGTCCACGTACCGGCGTTGGGCAGGCCGTCGCGGGCATGCGGGCCGCGCTCGGATACATCGACGATCTCGACCTCGTCGACTACATCACGTCCTTCCGATCGCCCCCGCCGACGGGTGCTCGCCGCCTGCCGATGCCGGCGATGATCGCGCACCGCTTGTGGGCTGTGGCCGACAGGCCACGGGTCGACCGGTTCCTCGGCGCGCCTGACGTCGTCCACGGCACCAACTACGTGGTACCGCCCAGTCGCGCCCAGCGAGTCGTTTCCGTCTATGACTGCTGGTTCCTGCGACATCCATCGCTCGCCAACAGGGACGTGCATCAATCCGGTCGAGTCCTGCGTCGGGCGATCCAGCGCGGTGCGACGGTGCACGCGAGCTCGGCTGCAACGGCCGCCGAGATCGCCGATCTGTTCCCGGGTGCCCACATTGCGACGATTCCGCTGGCCGCCGTCCCCATTCCCGAACCCTCTGGTGCACCTCCGGTTCCGGTGCTCGTCGACCGCCCGTTCATCGCGGCTGTCGGCACGTTGGAGCGGCGCAAGAACCTTCCGGTGCTCGTCGAGGCATTCGGGTTGCTGGCGTCGGAGCGCGACGAGATCCTGTTGGTGCTCGCGGGAGCCGACGGTGACGACCGTCCAGCGATCAACGCAGCCATCGATCGACTCGACTCCGCCACTGCGAGGCGGGTGGTCATGACCGGACGCATCGACGAGCCGGCGCGCTCGTGGCTGCTGCACAACGCGGCCGTGCTCGCCTATCCGTCGCTCGACGAAGGATTCGGCTTCCCGTTGCTCGACGCCATGCAGGTCGGCCTGCCGATCGTGGCCAGCAACCGCGGCAGCATCCCTGAGGTTTGTGGAGAGGCGGGCTTGATCTGCGAAGCGGACGACGTCATCGCCCTGGCGACAAACCTCGACAGCGCGGCCTTCGATGCCGGCACGACAGCCCGGTTGGTCGGTGCAGGCGCGACCCAACTGGCGACGTTCTCGTGGTCTCGCTGCGCAGCGGACCTCGCCGCGCTGTATCGAAGCCTCGCCGGCGAGAGTCGCCCATGATTGGTGTGTTGTGCGGTGGCGTCGGAGCCGCACGTTTTCTCGCGGCTCTGGCGCGGGTGGTCGACCCGCTCGACACCGTGGGCATCGTCAACACCGGTGACGACACCGTCTTGCACGGGCTCGCCATCTCCCCCGACCTCGACACCGTCACGTACACCCTGGCCGACGCGATCGACACTGACCGCGGCTGGGGGCTGGCCGACGAGTCATGGCGGGCCATGGAGGCACTTCAGCGCTATGCAACCGTTCGCCCTGAGGGCTCCGCCGCTGCACCAACGTGGTTCAACCTCGGCGACCGCGACTTGGCCACCCACTTCTACCGCACGGCGCGGCTGGCCGAGGGCGCAACGCTCTCTCGAGTGACCGCGGAGATCTGCGAAGCCTGGGGTGTGCGCCAACGACTCGTCCCGATGACTGACCAGATGGTGTCGACAGTGGTGACTCTGGCGGAGGGCGGCGACGTGTCGTTTCAGGAGTACTTCGTCCAGTTGCGCCACGACGTGCCGGTGAAGGCCGTGCGCTTCGAGGGCGCCGCAGACGCGCATCTGGCGGGGGGTTTGGACGACGTGTTGAAGACGGCGGAGTGCGTGATCGTCGCACCATCCAACCCCATTGTGTCCATCGGGCCGATCCGTGCGCTGCCCGGCATCGACGACATCCTCGGCGCTAGGCGCACCTCTGTGGTGGCAATCTCACCAATCGTCGGTGGCGTCGCCCTGAAGGGCCCGGCAGATCGAATGCTGAGCGAGCTCGGTCACGAGCCGTCGGTTGTCGGGGTCGCCCGACTCTACTCGCAGATCGCCGGAACGCTGGTGATCGACCCCCTCGACGCCCACCTCGCGGATGCCGTCGAGGCTGAAGGCATGCGCGCTGTCGTCACGCCATCGGTGATGAGCAGTCCACAGATCGGGATCGAGCTCGTCAGAGCTGCGCTGCATGCCGCGTCAGCCGAGTGAGCGCAGACCGACGTGCAGGTCGGTGAACGGTGCCCATGCCAAGTGGATTCGCGCACGCGTCGGTGAGAGCGCGAACCAGGAGATGTCATTCGCGCGCCGCGGCCCCAGCACCGGCTCTTTGGCGCTCGGTCCCGCCATCAGTGACCACAGATCTCGGATGGACGTACCGATTCCAGACCCGATGTTGACGACCAGCCCTCCCCCGCGTGAAGCGGCTCTGACGAGCGCGTCGACGGCATCGTCCACGTACAAGAAGTCGCGCGTCTGGCGGCCATCGCCGTGGATGAGCGGACTCGAGTCCGAGCGGAGGGCGTGAGCGAAGGAGCCGACGACTCCGCCGTCGGCTCGCTGCCGCGGACCGTACACAGTGCTCATCGCCAGCGCGGTGAACTCGACAGTGTGATCGGCACGGTACATGTTCAACAGGTCGACGACTGCCTTGGCAATGATCCCGTGAGCACTGATGGGCGCCCACGTATGTCCTTCTTTGATCGGAAGCTCGCGCAGCGGCACATCGCCGTACAGAGCAGCGCCGGGCAGCACTGTGACCACCTTCGTCCCCTGCATCCGAGCTGCTTCGAGCACTGCGAGCATGCCCTGCACCGCTCGACCGGCCTGAACCGGCGACCCGCGGCCGGGTGCCAGCCATGCCAGGTGATAGAGCACGTCGGGTGGCCGCATCGCTGCCAACGCGGCGAACTCTTCGGCGAGCACATCGAGGGTATGGATCTTCAGCGCGCCACCGGCAGCCCTGGCCTCAGCAAGGTTCGCCAGCGAGCCGCTCGAGAGATCATCGACGACGTCGACCTTGTTGCCTTCGGCGAGGAGTCGATCGACCAGATGAGAACCGAGAAACCCGGCGCCACCGATGATCAGGATGTTCACGTCGAGTCGATAGGAGGTCGGCTGTCGCCCGA
>JANMMQ010000501.1:0-15401 GCA_031373465.1 Ilumatobacteraceae bacterium
GCAGATCATCACGATCCCGTGGCGATCGCAGCGCTCGCGGATGCCTTGGAGGTATCCGTCGGGCGGAACGAGGATGCCGTTGGTGCCGACAACCGTCTCGAGGATGATGGCGGCAACGGTGTGGCTGCCCTCGACCATCAGCACGTCGTCGAGGTGGGCCAGCGCCCGCTGGCACTCCTCGGTCTCGTTGGTCGAATGGAAGGCGCTGCGATAGGCGTACGGTCCCCAGAACTTGACGACGCCGGGCATGCCTGGCTCACTGGGCCAGCGGCGCGGATCGCCTGTCAGCGTGATTGCCCCGTTGGTGCCACCGTGGTAGCTGCGGTAGTGGGTCAGCACCTTATTGCGGTTGGTGTGCAGCCGTGCCATGCGAACAGCGTTTTCCGTCGCTTCGGCGCCGCCATTGGTGAAGAAGACCATGTTCAGCCGGCTGTCGTCGATCTTCGCGGCGGCGGCTTCGCAGATCAGCCTGGCAGCTTCACTTCGGGCGTCGTTGGCGTGGAACGGTGCAACCGTGCAGAGCCGGTCGACCTGTTCCTTGATGGCAGCAACGAGCTTGGGGTGCTGATGGCCGATGTTGACGTTGACGAGCTGACTGGAGAAGTCGAGGTAGCGGGTTCCATCCTGCGTCCAGAAGTAGCTGCCCTGTGCACCCTCGACCACGAGAGGATTCAAAGTGCCTTGGGCACTCCAGGAATGGAAGACGTGGGCGCGATCGTTGGCGAACGCATTCTCCGGATGGGTTTCGAGCACGGTCATGGCCTCATGATATTCGATACAGCTGATGCCGTACAGACTGCACTTTGTACCCGGACAATGACCTCAAGCGAGAGATGCAATGGCCTCGGCAGTTGCCAGCACGCGTTGCGCGTTGAAGACGTGGAGGTTCTCGATCATCCGACCGTCGACGGTCGCCACGCCGCGACCGTCCGCAACGGCGGCTTCGAAGGCTGCGATGGTCCGGCGCGCCTGGCCGACCTCTTCCGGTGACGGAGCCCACGCTTCGTTGGCGACGTCGATCTGCCCGGGATGGATCAACGTCTTTCCGTCGAACCCGAATTCCACTCCTTGCCGGCATTCGCGCTCGAAGCCTTGAAGATCCTTGACGTCGTTGTAGACGCCATCGAGGATCACCTTTCCTGCCTCGCGGGCCGCCAGCACGGCTATTGCGAGATGCGCGAGCAACGCGGTTCGTCCGGCTACCAAGGGAGCCCTCAATTCGCGAGCGAGATCGTTGGTGCCCATCACCAACACCGACACACTCGGGTGCGCGGCGATCGCGCGCACATCGAAGATTGCGGTCGGCGTCTCGATCATGGCCCAGACGGTCATGCTGCTCGGCGCGCCCGCCTCGGCCAGCCGTTCGGCCACTTCGTCGATGTACGCAACCGAGCCGACCTTGGGAACGACCACCGCGGCCGCGTTCGAGACAGCGGCAGCGGCCAGATCGTCAGCGCCCCACGGTGTGTCCAAGCCATTGCAGCGGATTGTCAGCTCGCGGCGGCCGTATTCACCGGACGAGGCGGCGGTACACGCTGCGATGCGCGCCGGTTCCTTCGAATCGGGTGCGACCGCGTCTTCCAGATCGAAGATGATCGAGTCTGCATCGAGTGTCTTCGCCTTCTCCAACGCACGCTCGTTCGCCGCCGGCATGTACAGCACCGAACGCCGCGGACGAGGAGCACTCACGTGTCGAACCCATACGCGGCGGCGAGTGCCGGGTCGCGTGCGGCGAGCTGACGGGCGAGCTCGACGACGACCTTGCACTGCTTGACCGAGGCGTCGTCTTCCATCTTGCCGTCGAGCATCGCCGCTCCCGTTCCGTCGCCCATCGCGTCGATGACTCGTTGTGCCTGGGCGACGTCGGCGGGACGAGGGCTGAACACTCGCTTGGCGATCTCGATCTGCGCAGGATGCAGGCTCCACGCCCCGACGCAGCCGAGCAGGTACGCGTTGCGGAACTGGTCCTCGCACCCGACCGTGTCCTTGATGTCGCCGAACGGACCGTAGAACGGCAGCAGTCCGAACGTGACGCACGCGTCGACCATGCGCGCCAGCGTGTAGTGCCACAGATCCTGTTGGTAGGTCGGCCGCGCCGCGTCGGGGTCGCTCGGATCGGGATCTGCCCGCACGATGTAGTCGGGATGCCCGCCACCCACGCGGGTCGTCTTCATGCGCCGATCGGCAGCGAGGTCCGCTGGTCCCAGCGAGAGACCCTGCATGCGCGGTGACGCCGCGCAGATCGATTCGATGTTGGCCACGCCCCGTGCGGTTTCGAGAATGGCGTGGACGAGGATCGGCCGATCCAACCCTGCCTTCGCTTCAAGCTGTGCCAGCAGACGATCGACGTAATGGATGTCTTCCGGCCCCTCGACCTTCGGCACCATGATCACGTCGAGCTTGTCGCCTACCTCTGCGACGAGCGTCAGGACGTCGTCGAGACCCCACGGCGAATCGAGGCTGTTGATCCGGGTCCACAACTGCGTGTCGCCCATGTCGAGCGAGCGAGCAACGTTGACAAGACCCGCCCGAGCTGCTGCTTTGTCTGCCATCGGGATCGCATCCTCGAGGTTGCCGAGCAGGATGTCGACCGCCGGGACCACCTCGGGCAACTTGGCAACGACCTTGTCGATGTGCGGCGGGAAGAAGTGGATGACCCGGCTCGGCCGGAACGGAATCTCCTGCAGGGGCATCGGCGCGCCAACAGCGAGTGGTTTGAAGAAGTCTCTGGCGCTGCGCACGTGCCCAAGGGTATGTGCCGGTGGCTGCGGCGACGAAACGGGCATGATGGTCGGGTGAATCCAACCATCAAGGCGATCCTCCTCGACGCCGGCGGAGTCTTGGTTCTTCCCGACCCAACGGTGCTCGGCCCGTTGCTCGCGTACTACGGAGGCGATCCTTCTGTGGAAGCCAATCGTCGAGCGCACTACGCGGGCATGGCAGCCAAGTCAGCCGCCGGCAGCGGCGAGTCGTTCTGGGACGACTACAACCGCTCGTACGCACGAAGTGTTGGCGTCGCCGAGGAGCATCTGGCGCACGCGGCCATGGCCCTGCACCAGACACGCCACGCCTACTTGTGGCGCTGGCCGATACCCGAGAGCCTCGACGCGCTGAGGCGACTGGCGGTGCTCGGTGTGCCATTGGGAGTCGTGTCGAACGCCACCGGACAGATCGCCGACGTGTTGTCGCGCAGCGGTGTCTGCCAGGCCGGCGACGGGCTGCACGTCACGATGCGTGTCGTGATCGACAGCCACGTCGTCGGTGTCGCCAAACCCGACCCGCTGATCTTCGATCACGCGCTCCCGTACTTCGAAGGTCTGCGACGCGACGAGATCGCTTACGTGGGTGACTCGGTGACGATGGACATCGCGGCCGCGAGAGCCGCAGGTCTTCATCCCGTTCTTCTCGACCCGTACGACGACCACACCGGCGCCGACTTCGATCGTGTTCGCACCCTGAAGGAGCTGGTGGGAAAGTACGTCGTCGGATGAGCGCCACGTCACCCATCAGGGTGACGGCACGACCCATAGCGCGCAGCGCCCGGTAGGCGTAAGTCCAGCGGCGGCTGTCTGGACGCATTCGACTAGGCCCTCGGTAGTACCACGAATGTTGCATTGACTGGCTCTGGACTGAGGTCCACGCTGAGGAACGCAGTCTTCGGGCCACGGACGGACCGGGGATGTTGAAAGGGGCGCCTGTAATGGACATACAGGTTCGGGCTGACACGGCCGCGCGCGGCCGAGTGAAGGTGTGCGCGATCGAACAGCGACCAGACGGTGGGTGTCCACCGTGTCGCTGACTCGCAGAGATGTCATCAAAGCAGGGGTGTTTGCGGGCGCGGCGATGTCGTTGCCATTGTCGCGTGTCGTCTCAGGCCAATCCGTGCTCACCAACCGGATGGCAGCCAGCAAGCTGCCGAAGCCCTTCACGATTCCATTCGCGACACCTCCCGTGGCGGTGCCGTTCCGTTACGACGCGACCACCAACACCGACTACTACGACCTGAGTATGAGGGCCGTGCAGCGCGAAGTCCTGCCCGGTTACCAGACGGTGTTCCTCGCCTATAACGGCTCCGTTCCCGGACCAACGATCAAGGTCCCCCGGTATCGCAAGACGGTGGTGCAGCACAGCAACAGATTGCCGAGCGTGCACCCAACGCTGGGTTATGAGCCCTGGACGTCCGTGCACCTGCATGGCTCGGCATCGCTGCCTCAGTTCGACGGCTACGCCAGCGATATCACCCATCCAGGTCAGTACAAGCGGTACGAGTACCCCAACAGGCAACCAGCACGCACGCTCTGGTATCACGATCATGGGGTCCACCACACCGCTGAAAATGCGTACTTCGGTTGCGCGGCGCAGTACCACATGTCCGACTCGAATGAGCAGGGGCTGGACATCCCGCACGACCCGTACGACATTCCGTTGTTGCTCTCGGATGCGTTGTTCAACAGCGACGGTTCGTTGTTGTTCAGCCTCGAAGACGAATCGGGATTGTGGGGTGATGTGATCCTGGTCAACGGTCGGCCATGGCCGGTGATGCAGGTCGAGCGTCGCAAGTACCGCTTCCGCATCCTCGCCAGCGCGGTGTCACGTTCGTGGAAGTTGTCGCTCGACTCCGGCGAATCGATGGCGGTCATCGCGACCGATGGCGGGTTGATGCCTGTCCCGCAATGGGTGAAGAGCTTCCGCAGTGGTTCGGGCGAGCGCTACGAGGTGATCATCGATTTTGCCAAGTACCCAATCGGCCGGCGGGTGATCTTGCAGAACTCGAGTCCGAAGAACAACCGCAACTTCGAGAACACCAACAAGGTCATGGCTTTCGATGTCGTCGGTGATCCGAGCGTTACCACCAACAACTCCGTGCCCGATGAGTTGGATCCTGTCCACGACGTCATGAACTTGCAAGAGAGTCAGTCGGTTGCCACCCGTAGGTTTGCATTCAAGCGCGGGAACGGGCAGTGGCAGATAAACGGCACGACGTGGGACGACGTGGTGAAGAGCAACTACAAGTTCACGCTCGCGAAACCTCAACGCGACACCGTCGAGACCTGGGAGTTCGTCAACGATTCCGGCGGATGGTTCCACCCCATCCACGTGCATTTCACCGACTTCAAGATCCTGGATCGCAACGGGAAGCCACCAGCCCCGCACGAGCTCGGCCCCAAGGACGTCGTCTATCTGGGCGAGGGCGAGAAAGTGCGAGTCCTCATGAAATGGGAGGGTGGTGTCGGCCGGTACATGATGCACTGCCACAACCTTGTTCACGAGGACCACGACATGATGGCCCAGTTCGAGATCGTCGATCCGAACGGACCGGAGGGCGACGACCCGATCGAAGCAGCACGCCCTCACCCGCTCTCCGACTTGCCGGACAACCCATTGTGAACCAAGCGCTCGCGCCTGTTCAATCGGGGCGTCGTCTTCGATCAGTTCACCGAACGATTGCGATCGATGCGGCCATTGTCATGTCCAGCGCGGCGGCATTCGCGCATCTCGTCGCCGCGCCTGGGCACTACACGTGGTGGCCGGCGGCAGGCGTGTTTTTCGCAGCTCTCGGTGTCGGCCAATTGCTCTACGCATTGTTTCTGGTGCGCGGCACCCGCGCCAGTTGGTTCATCTTGGCCGGGATCTGGGGAACCGTCGGAGTGATCCTGTTGTATGTCGTCAGCCGCACCGTCGGCGTGCCGGGGGCGCCGCCGGTGCCATTTCATGGTGGGCGATGGGTCGTCGGCCGATCGATGGTGCCCAACGGCGCCAAGCACGTCGGTCCGTTGGACCTGTTCACGCTCGTCGCCGAGCTTGTCCTCGTCGTGACGCTCCTCGGCACGCTTCCGAGCCGGCTGAAGGTTCGAACGGTCAACCACCTGATGTGGATCGGCCTCGGGTTGTGGGGCGCGGCGGTCGTCGCTGTGGTCCATTGACCGAGACGATCGAGATCGCCGGCGACGAGGCGGGGGTCGATCGACGCGCACACGACGACAGAACGACGATCCGCCGCGTCGCCTGGTTCGCGGGTGCGATCGTCCTCTTGTTGCTCGTTCGTGGCTTCGTCGCCGAACCCGTCCGCGTTCATGGCGACAGCATGGAGCCGACGTTGCCGGCCGGCGCGTTGCTCCTTGTCGACAAGGTCACCTTTCACACACGCGATCCACACCGGGGCGACGTGGTGGTCACAACGGACCCGCGCAACGGAGGATCGATCGTCAAGAGAGTGGTGGCGATCGCGGGCGATTCGGTCGGAATCGACGATGGCGTTCTGATGGTCAACGGTGTCAAGGTCATCGAGAGCTACGTCGACAACACCGGCATGGAGGGCTACTACTTCGGACCCGATCTCGTCCCCAGCGGGTACGTGTTCCTGCTCGGCGACAAGCGTCTCGACTCCGTCGATTCGAGAGCGTTCGGCCCGGTCGCCGTCGACGACCTCGATGGCAAATTGCTGACCACGCTGTGGCCGCCGGGGTGAGGTCGTGCCGTCGTCGGGATGAGTTGTCACCCATGAGAGTGACGAAGCGACCCATAGTGCGCAGCACCTCGGAGACCTAAGTCCAGCGATAGCGATGAAGGCCCGCACCCCCGCCCTAGGTAGTACCACGAACGTTGCATTGACGGACCGAAGACCGAGGTCCACGCTGACTGACGCAGTCTCGGTCTCGATGGACCGGAGATGTGAAAAAGGGGGCACCTGTATGGACATACAGGGTCGGGCAAGCGCGGTCGCGCACGACCGCATGAAGGCGTGTGAGATCGAGTCGCGATCAGACGGTGGGGGTGCACCATGTCGCTGACTCGGAGAGATGTGATCAAAGCGGGGGTGTTTGCCGGCGCGGCGGTGTCGTTGCCATTGTCCCGCGTCGTGTCGGGACAGTCGGCGACCAACCGGATAGCAGCCAGCAAGTTGCCGCTGCCGTTCAGTCTGCCGTTCGACACCCCACCATTGGCCGAGCGCGTCCGCTACGACGCGACCACCAACACCGACTACTACGTGATCACCATGGCGCAGACGGTGAAGGAGGTCTTGCCAGGGCTCAAGACGACGTTCTTCGCCTACAACGGCTCCGTCCCCGGCCCGACGTTCAAAGTGATGCAGGACCGCAAGACTGTGGTGCGTTTTCGCAACATGCTGCCGAACGCGCACCCGACCCTCGGCTACGAGCCCTGGACGTCGATCCACCTCCACGGATCTGCATCGCTGCCGCAGTTCGACGGGTACGCCAACGACATCACCCGCCCCGGTCAGTTCAAGGACTATCACTACCCGAACTCCCAAAATGCACGAACGCTGTGGTACCACGATCATGGGGTGCACCACACGGCCGAGAACGTGTACCACGGCCTCCTCGGGCAGTACCAGCTGTCCGACAAGTGGGAGCAAGCGCTGGAGATCCCCCACGAACCGTACGACTTCCCCCTGACATTGGGGGATGCGTTGTTCAACAACGACGGCTCGTTGTTGTTCTCCCTCGAAGACGAGTCGGGCCTGTGGGGCGACGTGATCATGGTCAACGGCGTTCCCTGGCCGTACATGAAGGTCGAGCGGCGCAAGTACCGCTTTCGTATCCTCGGCGCGACCGTCGCCCGTTCGTGGAAGCTGTCGCTCGATTCCGGCGAGCCGATGACCATCATCGCCACTGACGGCGGTTTGATGCCGAAGCCTCAGCCCGTCACCAGCTTCCGCATCTCGGGCGGCGAGCGCTACGAGGTGATCATCGACTTCGCCAAATATCCGGTCGGGCGACGGGTGATCCTGCGGAATGCGAGCCCGAAGAACAACCGCAACTACGCGAACACCGACAAGATCATGGCCTTCGACGTCACCGGCGATGCGACCGACTCATCGAACAACTCGATCCCCGACGTGTTGAACCCGAACAATCCCGTGATGGCGTTGCAGGATCAGGTGGGTTTGCCAACCCGCCGCTTCCGGCTCAAGCGCCAACATGGGCAGTGGACGATCAACGGCGCAACATGGCAGGACGTGATCGACAGCAAGTTCCAGCTCATCTCGGCGAATCCGCGGCGCGGTGACGTCGAGATCTGGGAGTTCGAGAACTCGTCGGGAGGATGGTTCCATCCAGCTCACGTGCACTTCGTCGATTTCCAGATCCTCCAACGCAACGGCAAACCGCCCTTCCCCCACGAGCTTGGACAGAAAGACGTGGTCTACGTCGGCGAGGGCGAGAAGGTCCGGGTCATCATCCCGTTCGAGGGCCTCGGTAAGTACATGTCGCACTGTCACAACACGGTCCACGAGGACCACGACATGATGGGCCAGTACGAGATGACCGATCCGCAAGAGGTCGGCCCCGACCCGCTCGGCACGCCCGCAATTAACCTTTCGGAAGAATCGTCTCACCCGTTGTGACCTAGGTGCTCACCGGCTGAGGGGGTGACGTCCGCTGCCCGGGCCGCGAGACTGTGGGTCATGAGCAACGAGGACGGGCACGCGATCAGCGCCCGGTGGTCGCAGTTCAGGGCCGAGACGGATCTCGAGGAGTACTACGCCCGTTGGCGCCGACTCGAGGCAACGGGCGTGTCACCGCACGGCGAGACCGACTTCATCGAGTCATTGCATCCGCGGAGCGTGCTTGATGCCGGTTGCGGGATGGGCCGAGTCGCGATCGAACTGGCCAGACGCGGCGTCGACGTCGTCGGTGTGGACCTCGACGACGATCTGTTGGAGTTCGCTCGGCGCTCACAGCCCTCGATCCCCTGGGTGCTCGGTGACCTGGCCACGATGCAGCTCGACCGGCTGTTCCACGTCGTGGCAATGACCGGCAATGTGATGGTGTTCTGCAGACCCGCGGACCGCGCCGCGATCGTCGAAAATGCGGCGGCCCATCTCGAGCCGGATGGTCTGTTGGTCGGCGGCTTCCAGCTGGAGAGGGGACCGGAGGCGCTGAGCCTGGATGGCTATGACGAACTGTGTTCCTGTGCGGGTCTTCGATTGGAGGAGCGTTGGTCCACCTGGGATCGCCAGCCCTACGCCCGGGATGCATACGCCGTATCGGTTCACCTCCGTGAGGGGTTAGGCACGTAGGCACGGCGCCGCAGCGCGTGGCAATTGCGGGTGATGCCAAGGGCTAGACCTACGTTGCAGGGCGGTATGTCCCCCGATGAAGTGCGACCTGCGTAGTACCACGATCGTCTGATTGACCCTCCGTATATCGAGTGCGACCATGTTTGACGGACGGGACTGCCTCTGGACGGGGCGGCCCAGTGGGAATCTGGAGATGGGACGAGACACTCGGGTTTGGTTGCACCCCGTCGGGGACGCGTTGATGTCTGCCGTCGTGGTCGAGGCTGCCCCCAGAGGCAGGGGGTGGGTCCGCGTCACGATCGCGGCCGCACTTGCGCTCGCGTGTGTGGCCGGCGGTGCGTTGGCCGTCGACATGCTGCGCGGCAACAACCCTCTGATCAAAACCTCGCCGTCGTCGGGTCCGGTGATCCATGTGATCGGGGAGGACGTCGCCACGAGTTTCGGTGTCATTGCCGTCGAGCACGCAGTAGCGATCAGCGGCCTCAGCGACTCGCAGATCACCGGCGCGCATGGCGTTCCAGGACTGGTGAGTGCAGGCTCGATCGACGTTCAGGTGGCCGGTGTCATCACCAACCTCACGGACCACGTGCTGTCGTATCAGGCGACCCAGTTCGAGCTCGTCGACAACTCCGGTGCCGCAGTACCCATGTCAAGAGCCCCGCAGCTACCCGGTGAACTGCAGCCATTTGCCGCAATCGACGTCCTGGTCGACTTCGTGACAACCACCGATGCGCGTCCGTTCAACGTTCGATTTGTCGACCCATTGACGAACAAAGCACTTCTGATCGATCTCGGCGATGTGGGCTGCACCGTACAAAGCGGCGCCGGGCTGCCGCTGCCTGTCGCAGGCGGGTGCACAGCGACGCCGAAGGAGGATCACACGCACAGTTAGATCGCATTACACGCTGCCGCCCGGGACTGAATACCCCTGACCACAGCGAGGACAACAGAATTGGGAGGGGTTCAGAGATGAACCGCCGGATGGGTACCTCGAGGTGCGTATGGCTTGACCGACGTACCGTCATGCTCGCGACAGCAGCCGCGTATGGAGTTGGATTGTGGACGCATGCCGTGCACTGGCGAAGCGGCGCGAGAGAAGCGCACGACGTCACCTTCTGGCAGCACTGGCTCCGCGACTCGACGTTGTCGATCCCGTTGATCTTGTTGGCGGTCCTCGTCGCGACGATGGCCGTAGGCAGGTGGGCCAGGACGATGCACACTGCCACCGCGGTAGCAGCCGCTGTATCCGCGGCGCTTGCGCTGGGTGTGCCGGTGCACGCCGGCATCTTCGGGCACGCCACTCATCACGGCGTCGTTCCACCGTTGCCGGTGTCGATGTTCGCGGAGTTCCTGATCGACCTGCCCGCTGCCTTGTTCATCTCGGGAGCGGTTCTCGCGCTGGCCGCTATCTCCTGGCCGACGCACCGGGCATTGCGTCGTCGCGAGCGCATCTCGCTGGCAATGGCCGCCTTGTTCGCCGTGGGCATCATCACGATCCCGACGTCTCAGGCCAGCGCGGTCACACCTCCCAGCGTGTGCCCTGCGGGCAGCGTGACCCGCAGCTATGCGCTGACCATGATCGATGTCGACATCCCATTGAATCGCTGGGGCGACCACGACCCGAAAGGCAAGATGTATGCGCTCAACAGTCAGATACCGGCGATTCGCGCTGAAGAAGTCAGCCGCGAGGTGTCGCTCGGTTTGCGCGACGACCCGATCCAGCCGCTGGTGATCCGCGCCAACGAAGGCGATTGCGTCGAGATCACCGTGAAGAACAGTGCCTCTGGAGGTACGTATGGATTGGCGATCGACGGACTGCCCTTCGATCGTCCCGGCGACAAGGTTGGCAAGAACTTCAGCGGCGAGGTGCCGGGCGGACAAACAGCTGTCTTCCGATACTACGTGCCCAACGACCCGGCGCTCGAAGGTTCTCACTACATGAGCCCGGGCGCCGGCCATCGCTCTGCGATCGATCACGGACTTTTCGGGGTTCTGTCGGTCGAGCCACCGAACTCCGTGTGGCTGTCGCCGAAGGATGCCGTCACGCCGATCCAGTCCGGGTGGGAAGCGATCGTCTGGCCGCCCAGTGAGCCGTCGTTCCGCGAAGACGTGCAGATCCTGCACGAGATCGGCAACGAGAAAGAGGCCGTCTACGACAAGAACAACCTGCCCCTGCCGACCGTCGATCCCATCACCGAGGCGTACAGGCCCGGCAGTCGCGGCATCAACTACCGGTCCGAGCCTTTCATGGACCGGCTACGCCTCGATCTACACGAGAAGTCCCACGCGTACAGCTCGAGCATGTTCGGTGATCCGGCGACGATCATCCCGCAGGGCTACCTCGGCGATCCCACCAAGTTCCGGATCGTTCACGGTGGCGCCGAGTTGTTCCACATCTATCACCTGCATGGAGGTGGCGACCGCTGGCGCGCCAACCCCGAGAGCGATACCAGCAACTACTACTACAACACCGGTTTGCACAAGGAGCCGGTCGAGGTCTCCAGCTCCGATCGTGTCGACGCGGTCAACACCGGCCCTGGCGAGAGCTTCAACGCCGAGATCGTGGGTGGCGCCGGTGGAGTGCAACAGGCCGCCGGCGACTTCTTGTTCCACTGCCATATTGCCGAGCACTACCCATCGGGGATGTGGGGCCTGTGGCGCGTCTTCGACACGTTGCAGACCGACCTGGCACCGTTGCCCGACAGGCTGGGTCCTGCCGCCGCGGTCACGTCGGCCGAGCTGATCGGCAAGACCATGCCGAACGGCACGGTGCTGACCAAAGACAACTTGGCGACATGGATCAAGACCCAACTGCCGCCGCAAGGCATCGCGATCGGCAGCCAGGATCCGGCCGTCTGGGATTGGACCGTCGACACGACCGATCCAGAGCACCCGTTGTATCTCGGCGAACCGGAACCGACGGCGGCCGAGACGCCCAACTTCACCGAGGGAGTCGCAGGTCACTTCGGTTCCAGACCGGGTGATCAGTTCTTCGGCAACAGGCCGGCCATTCTGTTCGATCCGGAGAACGGCAGACCGGCTTGGCCGATGATGCGACCTCATCTCGATCGAAGACCGCCGTTCGCCCCCAATCTTCACTCGGGCGCGCCATGGCTCGGCGACACAGCTGACCGGCCGGCTGACTCGGCGTCGGCCAACCCGTGGCTGGCACGCCCCGACGGCCTGTGTCCGTCCTACGCGCCGGTCAGGAACTTCAACGTGGTCGCAGTCCAAACGCCTGTCGATGTGACGACACGTCTCAGCGACCCTCAGGGTCTGCTGTTCACCTTGGCCGAGAACAAGGACAAGCTGCTCGCGGGCCAGCTGAAGAAGGAGCCGTTGGCAATACGCATGAACGTCGGTGATTGCGGAGCGGTCACCCTGACTTCGGAGGAGACTGACAAAGCATCGTTCGGCGGCTTCGCGAAGGTGGAGATGCACATCCACCACGTGCAGTTCGATCCACAGGGCTCGGACGGCACGTCGATCGGTTACAGCTTCGAACACTCGATCCGGCCGTACACCGTCGAAGACACCAAGTTGGCCGTCGCCGCGGCCCCAGGATCGACGTCGATCACGCTCAGTCGCATCGACCCGAAGTATCGCCCCGGCGTGGCGTTCGGCGTCGGTCTCGGAAAGGACAGCATCGAGGAAGCAACCATCTTGTCGGTCGATGCCACGACCAACACGATCGTCCTCGACCGACCGCTGGCCAACGACCACGCCGCGGGCGAAGGTGCCGGCATCGAGTTCATCCGCTATCGCTGGTACGCCGATGCCCTGCTGGACAACATCTTCTGGCACGACCACGTCGACGGCATCCACGGCTGGGGTCACGGCGGGGTCGGCATGCTCATCATCGAGCCGAAGGGCTCGACGTACCATGACCCGACCACCGGCGCAGAAGTGCGGTCCGGCACGGTCGTCGACATCCACTCGCACCCGGACGCCTATGGCATGGTCCATCCGATGGCAAAGGGCCTCGTCGATGGCAGCTTCAGGGAGATGGTCATCTGGACACTGGACGACAACCCCGTGACGGACTCGACGATCAACCTGCATGCAGCACCGTTCAGTGATCGGGGCACCGATCCGTCATTGGTCCTCAGTTCGTACAAGTACGGCGACCCGGGGACCCCGCTCTTGCGTGCCTATCCCGGCGATCCCGTGGTGATCAGAGCGATCCATGTTGGTCCCACCATCGACAGCTTCCGCATCGACGGTCACCACTTCTATGTGGAGAAGCGATCGAGGAATGCGATGACCGGCGACATGAACAGCCGCGTGACCGACACCATTCACAGCGGCGTGTCCGAGCGCTACACGTTGATCCTCGACGGTGGCGCCGGTGGAGTCAGCAAGCAACCGGGCGACTACCTGTACCACAACGGCATCGCTCGGCGGTTCAAGCAGGGCGCGTGGGGCATCATGCGCGTGCTTCCGCAGAGCTCTCCATCCCTGCAGCCGCTTCCCTACTACGCGCCGCCGGCCGGCACCTACGTGCAGCCGGTCGTCACTTCCGACCGCCCGCCCGCAACGATCGACGCCGGCAACCCGTGCCCGGCCGATGCAACGCAAAAGGCTGTGGCGATCAGCGCCGTCGATGTGCCCAACAGCGTGCAAGGCACTTCAGGTAGCGGAGGCACGAGCACGGGCCTCATCGGCACCGTCGCGGCCGCATACGTCATGACGTCCAATGCAGCAGTCGCCATGGCCAAGGGTGTGACCGAGCCGCTGGTCGTGCACATCAACGACGGTGACTGCCTGACCGTCAACTTCACCAACCAGCGCGCCATAGCGCGGGCAAGCTTCGCCGTCGGGGAGCTCGACAAATCAGGTTCATCGTCGGGGATCAACGTCGGGTTCAACCCCGAGCAAACCGTTGCGCCGGGGACAAGTCAGACGTACAAGGTGTACGCGGACAGCGTGTCGATCGAGGCGGCCCAGTTCTCCGACTACGGCGGGGACGCGACCGGCAAGATCGGGTTGTACGGAGCGTTCGTCGTCGCAGAAAAGGACGCCACGTTCACCAATCCGACCACAGGTGCGGCGACGATGACAGGGGCGATGGTCGATGTCCACGTGCCCGGCAAGCCCGGCTACCGCGACAACACGTTGTTCTTCCAGGACAACGATCCGCAGATCGGATCAGACTTCATGCCCTATCCGATCAAGGTCGCCGGCTTGACCTTGATCAACTACAAGAACGCCGGTCGTCGTACCGACGACTTCTCTGGCAACGTGATCACGCCACTTTTGCAGGCGTACGTCGGCGACCCGATGAAGCTCCACGTTCTATCGACGCCAGGCTCCGAGCAACCGCACGTGTTCCGTGCTGGAGGGCTGAGCTGGCTGCGCGATCCGTACCAGATGGGCTCGCAGGAGGTTGCCGAACAGGGCCTCGCGCCGTATCAGGGCATCGACGTGCACCTCATCGGTGGCGCTGGCGGGCGCGGCTCGCAGACCGGTGACTTCTTCTACGGTGACAATCGCCGCCCCTTCACCGAGGGCGGCATGTGGGGGATCCTTCGGGTGCTTCCCAAGCCGTCGTGCACAGCGACCGCACCAATCCGGCTGCTCGAAGGCGCACCATGCACGTAATTCTGGCCAGAACCCACGATGCGTGGTCGGGGATTCATTGTTCGTCGCACTTGCCCCAGCAATCTAGAGGGTTGCAATGCCGTGATTGGAAGCCAGACGCGGGCGGCATTCGTCACAGGTTGTGACGCTCTGACCCCCTAAAGACCACGCTGAGTCGACTCCAGGCGAGAGTCGTAAGCCTTAGGGATTTAGCTCACGTGGGACTAGTGGGACCTGCGCCGTACCCCCATCGGATCATTGCCAGATCCGTCTCTTGGTGTCACGCTGCGTGCGGACAACCAGCCCTCGGACAAGGGCAGGTGATGAGGGATGGAAGAACAATGAACGGACGGGCTCAGTTATCGGTTGGCGCGCACGCCGGCACCGAGGACGGCAATGCAATCGGGCGCCGCCAGGTGCCCGGGGTGACGGTGCCTTGATGACTGCGATCATTGTTCATCCGCCGCACGCCGGCCGGCGCTGGGTACGACCGGCAATGGCGTCGGCGTTGACTCTTTCATGTCTGGCCGGCGGCGTGCTGGCGCTCGACATGCTGAGAGGCAACAACCCGTTGGTCGCGTCGACGAGTGGTGCTTCGGGTCCCGTCGTTCATTCGATCGGCGAAGACGTGGCCACCAGCTTCGGAGTGGTGGCGGTCGAGCATGCGACGGCCATCAGCGGCCTCGATGACAAACAGGTCACCGGGGCCCATGGCGTGCCCGGCCTTGTCGAGGCGGGTTCGATCGACGTGCAGGTTTCCGCGGTCATCACTAATCTC
>JANMMQ010000430.1:0-5563 GCA_031373465.1 Ilumatobacteraceae bacterium
GGTGCCGTGTCTCAAGCCGTGAAGGATGGATGCAAGGCGATCAACGCGGTGATCATCGACGGTGCCCAGATCTTCATCCCGCCCATGGAGAACGCGATGAAGGCGCTGGGAATGAAGTTCGGTGCCGAGGTCATTCTGCCGCCGACCTCGCAGGACTATTCGGCCGAAGTCGCCCAAGCCACCGGTGGAGGTGCCGACTGCGTGATCGGCGTCATCTCGGAGACGCCGTACACGACATGGAACACCGCTTGGAAGCAGTCGGGTACGACCGCCCGCCAGTACGGACCCCAGGGCAACCTGAATGAGGTATCGGCCAAGGGTTCCGAGGAAGCGACCGACGGCGACATCATCGCCGGCATGTACCCCGACATCTCCACGGAGCCATGGGCGGAGTACCGCAAGGCCCTCGAGGAAGCCGGCCTCGACACCGCTGCGCTCGACTACAACAGCCTCGGTGGGATGGGTACCTGGGCGGCATTCGTCGCATTCACCCAGATCGCTGAAACGATCAGTGGTGACATCGATGCTGCATCCTTCTTCGACGCAGCATCGAAGACGTCGAAGCTCGACCTGAACGGCATGGTCCCGGTGCTCGACTTCACCAAGGAATGGACCGACGGGCTGAAGGGATACCAGCGACTGTTCAACCGCAGCGTGGTGTTCAGCAAGCTCGAGAAGGGCAAGGTCGTGCCGCTGACGACAGATTTCGAAGACGTCAGCGACCTGGCAACAGGAAAAGCTCCCGGCTGAGAACAACTCCGAACGGCGGCTCGACTCACGGACCCTTCGGGTCACCGCGAGTCGAGCCGTCTCGGTAGAGTGCCCGAGGGCCTTTTGGTCCGGGCGTGCCGTCGCTCGTTGACTAGGTGCGCGGCTCGACGAGCAGTTGTTCGAGCCTCACGATGGATTCGGCCGTCACCCCAGCGTGCTCGGTGAGCCAGGAAGACATCCCGCCGTACGATCGCTCGACATCGTCGAGGAAATCGCTCATGAATTTCGGGTCGACATCCATCGTGCCCGGAGGAAACCGGAGCACGACGTCGGCGTACGCCGGCCGCCGCTGAAGATAGGCGATGATGTCGCCGAGGGCAGGCTCGGTGTCCATGAAGTCTGCGATCACGGCATTGCGCGTTACGCCGACGGCTGACAACAAGATGGCGGCGACAACCCCGGTCCGATCCTTGCCGGCCGCGCAATGAAAAACGGCGGGCGTCGCACCAGATGTGAGTTCAGCAATGATCTCGCGGATCGACGGGGCCGACACATCGATGTACATCCGATAGATGCGCGGCATGTCGACGCGCCCGTCGGCACCCATCGGGCGCTCGAGGCTAGTAGTTGGTCCTCCTCGAGAGATGGGCAAGTTGATGTACCGAACCGGCGTGCCGAGCAACGGTTGAGCGCTCTCGCGATCGTCGGCAGAGCGCAGATCGATGACCGTTCGAAGGCCGAGGTCGTCGGTCAGGAGACGGACATCTCGCGCGCTGAGCTCCTCGAGCGCGCTGCTGCGGAACAGGACGCCGTGCCGGGTGACCCGACCGTCAACGGTCGCCAGACCGCCGAGGTCGCGAAAGTTCGGTGTTCCCTCGAGTCGCAGCGTCGACATTTCAGCCGGATGCCATGGGCAGTTGCTCGGCGTCCACATCGATCGGGTGCGCCCGAAGATGCTCCAACCAGCTTCTGCGCGCATCGACCTGGATCAACGCAATTGATCGCGCCATCTCGGAGTCTCGCCGTTCGAGCGCGTCGAGGATGAGCTTCTGGTGAGCGATCGCGACCTCGCGCATGGCCGGATCCGAGTTCAGCCACGCCCGGCGAACGTGCTCGCCCTCGATCTGAAGAGTGTGCAGGATCGAACTGAGCCACTCGTTCCCGGTTGCGTCGGCCACGATGCCTTGGAACTCTCGGTGCAGCTCGGCGATCCTCTCGGAGTCGACGGCAACCGTGAGCTCGTCGATGATCGAGCGCATTGCCTTGAGCTGCCCCATCGTGACGCGCTGGGCCGCGAGTCCCGCAGCGGGTGGGAACAGCAAGCGACGCACCTCGAGAACCTCGTCGAGGCCACGGGCCTGAACCAGCTCGAGCGCGAAGACCATCCCCGAAAGCAGGTCACTGGGCTGGAGGCTCCTGACATACGTGCCGTCGCCGCGACGGACATCCAACACCTTTATCTGGGCGAGCGCTCGCACCGCCTCACGGAGCGAACCTCGTGAGAGACCAAGCTGTTCCGCCAACTCCTGCTCCGGCGGAAGCCGGTCGCCGGGTTCGAGCCTGCCGTCGACGATCATCGCCCGGATGCTTTCGATTGCCTGTGTCGTCACGCTCATGGCGAGACCTCCAATGTTTGGAACCGTCGAGGGCGTTGAATCGGGGTTGCCGCGCCGCCGATTCACGTCGTTTTGAGCACAATACAGGCCGAAAGAAGCCCGAGACATAGGATGAATATTCGGTGAGCAGTGACCTGGACGCGATCAAAGCAATCGTCGATGCCTTCGAACGCTCCGATTGGACGGAGATCGACGTGAGCTCGGGCTCGCTTCGCATCCACCTCTCGACGCATCCGCAGACCGTTGCCGGCTCTGCGCCTGCGATCCCCGCCGCGCTGTCCACCTCGAAAGCAGGCAGCGACCCAGGCGACGATCCGATCGTCACCGATTCCGCCGATTCGGGGCCCATCGAGACCGCCGTCATTCCGGCCGGCGCACACGCCGTCATCTCACCATCGCCAGGAATCTTCTGGCGGGCGCCCCACCCGGGCGCCCCACCCTTCGCCGACCTGGGCGACGATGTCGAGCCCGGCAACACCCTGTGCATCGTCGAAGTGATGAAGCTCATGAACCACATCAGTTCGAGCATCGCCGGAACCGTGGTCGGGGTGTTCGTCGACAACGGAATGCGCGTCGATCGAGGGGACACGTTGTTCGCCATTCAGCCGTCTGCATCGCCATGACAGCGGTTGCCCAGATGTCGACGCTGCGACGCGTGCTCGTCGCAAACCGAGGGGAGATCGCGGTGCGGATCGTCCGCGCATGTCGCGATGAGGGCGTCGAGGTCGTCGTCGCCGTCAGCGACGCGGATCAAGATTCGCTCGCGGCTCGGCTGGCAGACGGCATCGTGCACATCGGCCCACCCAATGCGGCGCAGAGCTACCTCCGGGTCGGACAGATCGTGTGCGCTGCGCTGCTCGCGCGGTGCGATGCCGTGCACCCGGGGTATGGCTTCTTGTCCGAGCGCCCGGCGCTGGCCGAGGCGTGTGCCGCCAACGGTCTGGTCTTCGTCGGGCCAGGTGCCGATGTCATCCGCCGTGGCGGCGACAAGGTGGCGGCGCGGGCCGCGGCGCGTCGTGCAGGCGTGCCGATCGGTGCCGGTTCCGACACGGTCGAGACCGTAGATGCAGCACTCGCGATCGCCGCCGACATCGGCTTCCCGGTGCTGCTCAAAGCAGCCGCGGGCGGTGGCGGCCGGGGAATGGTGCGAGTCGACGATCCAGCCGAGCTCGCCACGCGGTTCGCAGTAGCTTCGAGTGAGGCCCTGTCCGCTTTCGGTGATGGTCGTCTGTACGTCGAACGGTTGGTCGAGAACGCCCGGCACGTCGAGGTGCAACTGCTCGCCGACACCCAGGGCAACATCGTGCATCTCGGGGATCGCGACTGCTCGCTGCAACGTCGGTACCAGAAGGTCCTCGAGGAAGCGCCGGCCACGGCCGTGCCAGCGACCGTGCGACACCGACTGGCCGAGGCCGCAGTAGCTCTCGGGCACGAGCTTGACTACGTCGGTGCCGGAACTGTCGAGTTCCTCGTCGATCTCGATCGCGAGGAGTTCTTGTTCCTCGAGGTCAACACTCGCGTGCAAGTCGAGCATCCGGTCACCGAGATGGTGACAGGGATCGACATCGTCCGCGAGCAACTCCGGATCGCCGCAGGGTCGCCGCTCTCGATCACACAGGACGACGTGGTGATCAGCGGCCACTCGATCGAATGCCGGATCAATGCCGAATCCGTCGGTTCGGGTTTCATCCCGTCACCCGGTCGCGTCGTGCGCTGGAGCCCTCCCGATGGGCCCGGCATTCGTCTCGATACCCACGTGTTCAGCGGCTACGACGTGCCGCCTCACTACGACTCGCTGCTCGCCAAGCTCATCGTCGGCGGCACCGACCGCGCAGACGCTATCCGCAACCTGCGGGTGGCCTTGGCGGAATTCGAGGTCGACGGCGTCGATACCACGATCGAGCTGCATCAGCGCATCGTCGATCATCCAGACTTTCAAGCAGACAACGTCAACACGAAGTGGCTCGAGCGCGTGCTCCTCGCGGATCCCGCAGAGACGTCATTGACGACACGAAGGGACGCGGCTGATCGTGGCTGAGATCGAGATCATCGACCAGACCCTGCGCGATGGGCAGCAGAGCCTGTGGGGCATGCGGATGAAAGTGGCGCACCTCGCCGCTGTAGCGCAAGACATCGACCAGGCCGGGTACCGCGTCGTCGATCTGACCGGCAGCTCGATCTTCGAATGCATGATGCGCTACAACCACGAGGATCCATGGGACGGCCTCGATCTGTGGCGTTCGTGGATGCCCACCTCGCGCTTGCGCTCGGGGTCCCGCAGCAACTGCATCGCCAAGTTCGGGCTCTCCCCCGACTCGCTGATGGATCTGTGGATCCGCACCCTCGCCAAACACGGCATCGACAGCTTCTGGATCTACGACTGCCTCTACAACATGGACAAGATGGAGCGCCTGTGTCGCGTCGTCGCCGATGCCGGTTGCGAGGTGGTGCCGGCGATCATGTACGGCATCAGCCCGGTCCACACCGACGAGTGGTTCGCGGCTCGCGTACGTGAGTTCGTGAGTTGGGGAATCACCGACGCGATCTACTTCGAGGATGCGCCCGGCACCCTCAAGCCCGAACGCGCCAAGACCCTCATGCCGGCGCTCGTCGAGGCGGCTGGTCACGTGCCGATCGAGATGCAATGTCACAACACCGTCGGCCTCGCCGGATACAACTACCTGATCGGTGTCGAAAGCGGCGTCCGAATCCTGCACACGGCACCGGGCCCGATGGCGAACGGACCGTCGCTGCCCTCCACCGAGCAGACGATCGAGAACCTGCGGTGGGAGGGCCACACGACCAAGGTCGACCTCGAGTGCGTTCGACGAGTCAGCGAGCACATGCGCCGCGTCGCTCTGCAGGAGGGGCATCCAATCGGCGTGCCCAACGAGTACAACGTCTTTCCCTACCACCACCAACTCCCCGGTGGCATGACCGGCACGCTCAAAGCTCAGCTCGCCCAATACGAGATGTCTGATCGGTTCAACGAAGTGCTCGAGGAGATCGTGCAGGTTCGCGAGGACCTCGGCCATCCGATCTCGGCGACCCCGTTCTCTCAGCTCATGGGAATCCAAGCAGTGCTCAACGTCGTGACCGGCGAGCGATATGGCACCGTGCCCGACGAGGTGCTCGTCTACGTGCTCGGGCACTTGGGCGAGCCACCGGCGCCGATCAACCCCGACGTTCTCGACCGCATGCTCTCCACCACCCGCGGCAAGGAGATCCAGAAGTGG
>JANMMQ010000572.1:0-5297 GCA_031373465.1 Ilumatobacteraceae bacterium
TCAGATACGGCGGTCGCCACGACCAGTGCAGAGCCAGCGCCGCGCCGACCACGAGACTGAACATGACGCCCGCGAGCCCGGGTGCACCGTTGACAGCGGCAAATGCCGTGGCCCTGTGTTCACCGTGATGATCGCTGATCAGGGCCGGCATGACCATCACCAGCAATGCTCCGCCGAGCCCGGCCAGCGATGTACCGGCCAGGGTGACAGGCCAGGCGGGTCCTAGGCAGAACATGGTGATGCCGGAGCTGATCGCCACCGCCGACACGAGCAGCGACGATCGGCGGCCGAGACGGTCGACGGTTCGAACACCGCAGAGACCGGCCAGCAGGGAGGCGAAGCCGAACGTCGAGCCGTGCAGCGCGGCGATGACACCCGAGAGGTGGAACTGGTGCCGCAACTCTCCGAGCACCGTGCCGACGCTGAGGCCGCCGACGAGCAACGCGTAGCCGAGCGCTGAGGAATATGTGAGTCGATCCCACCGAAACCTGTCGGTGACGATGGGGGTCGCGGTCACACCCTCTTTTGTACCAGTAAAGAAGGTTCGCATGGTGGCCAAAACGCGGAAAGATCGGGCCGTAGGGTGTGACTCGTGGCAAAGCCCTACGACGTCGCCGTGGTCGGTCTCGGTCTGGTAGGGGCTGCATCGCTCCGTTACCTGTCGTTGGCCGGTCAACGATGCATCGGAATCGGCCCCGCCGAGCCGCTGGACTGGAGCACCCACGAGGGCGTCTTTGCGAGTCACTACGACTCCGGTCGCATCAGCCGCAGGCTCGACAAGCGCCGCGAGTGGGCAGTCCTGGCCGCCCGGGCGATAGCTGCGTACGCCGACATCGAGTCAGCGTCCGGAATCGCCTTCCATTGGCCGGTGGGAGTGTTGATGGCCGATGTCGACGCGGATCGTGTCGCGGCGATCACTGCCGTGGCCGACGAACTGGGTGTCGCGTTCGAACGTCGCGAGCCGGGCGAGTCCTTCGGCGACGATCGCGTTTCAGTGCCTGCAGGAGCCACTGTTCTGCGGGAACCGGCGCCTGGCGGGTTCATCGATCCGCGGCGCATGCTCACGGCGCAGTTGGCTGTCGCCAAGGGACGATCTGCCGAGTTGCTGAGCGAACAGGTCACAGGGGTGGAGCGTCGATCGGGCGGTGGATGGTCGGTGAACACCGTCGACGGAACGGCAGTCGAAGCCGACCATGTCGTCATCGCCGCCGGTCCGCACGCTGACGAGTTGTCGGGGCTGCCACGCCGGCCGCTCATCGACGTCGTCGCCGAGACCGTGGTGTTGGCCAAGGTGCCAGCGGTCGAGCAAGCGCGGTTGTCGGGGCTGCCTTCGCTGATCGTGGACGATCTCGTCGAACATCTCTACATCGTCCCGCCCACCGCGTATCCAGATGGTCACGCCTACGTGAAGTTGGGAGCTACTCGACACGACAAGCGCGTCCTCGATCCGCAGGAGCGGCGGGCCTGGATGATCGGCGACGCGCACGAGGCCGACCTGCCGTGGTTGCGCGGCCTGCTGCTCGGCGTGTTGCCGGGACTGCAAGTGGACGCGTGGTCGACGAAGCCGTGCCTCATCCCCGACACCCCGACGAAGCTGCCCTACCTCGAGATCGTCGAGCCCGGCCTCGTGATGGCGGTCGGCACCAACGGCTATGCAGCGAAGAGCGCGGATGCGCTCGGTGCGCTGGCAGCGGGTCTCGTCATCAATGGGCGCTGGACCGACACCGACCTCGAGGAGAGCGCGTTCAGCCTGATCAGCCGCGACTGATCACCGGGATCAGTGGACGGGTGTCCAGCCCGGCCGGCCGTAGACGTGACGGAGCTTGTGGCGCTAGTCAGGCGCCGATCGCACGTCGCGGGCGATGTCAGCCATCTCGTGGTAGGCGATCCGCAGCGGGTTGTACGTGTGGATGTTCTTCGTCAGTCCATACTTGACCCGGCGCAGCTCGGGCTCGAACGTTCCGAACAACCTGTCCCACAGGATCAGGATCCCGCCGTAGTTCTTGTCGAGGTACTGGTTGTTGGCCCCATGATGTCCGCGGTGGTGGGACGGTGTGTTGAGGATCTTCTCGACCGGGTCGGGGAGACGATCGATCGCTTCAGTGTGGATCCAGTACTGGTACAACAGGTTCAGCTGGCCCGCCTTCGCGGTCTTCGACGTGGGGAAGCCGAGCAGCGGCATGGGTGCGAAGACCCAGAACGTCAGAAAGCCCGACCACGGCTGGCGCAGCGCTGTCGACAGGTTGTAGCGCTCGCCACTGTGATGCGTGACGTGGTTGGCCCATAGGAGGCGCACCTCGTGCATCCAACGATGGTCCCAGTAGTAGAGGAAGTCCCACAGCACCATCGCCGCGGCGATCGAGCCCCGGCGAAGCCCGATGTTGGAGACCCTGTGCTTGAACAGGAACTTGTCGAACGTGCTGAACGCCGACAGCGTGGCGAAGCCGAAGGCGATGTTGCCCACCAGCATCGCCAGGCTGGCGACCGTGTCCTTGTGCTCGTAGCCCAACGGCACGAGCTCGTCGCCCGGCAGGTGCGGGCCGGAGAGGGTCTCGTCGTCGGCCTCGTACAAGTCGCCGAGGGTGCGCTTCGGCACCTTTCGCAGCGCGGCGTACTCCGCCAGCATCGTGATTGCGAACAACGGCAGGGTCGCCTTGTCGATCAGATCGAGTTGGCGAAGCGCCGATTTCTTCAAGATGGAAGCTCGCCGTGGCTCAACCTGCGAGAGGCGTAGTCGCGCAGCGCCGCTGCCAGAGCGTCGGCGGTCCACTCCTCGGCAACGGCGCTGCGCACGACGTCGACCTGGGCATCGTTGGTCAGCCCCTTGAGTGGCTGGTCCCGGTCGAGGTTGGTGGGGAACGCGTAGCCGTTGGCGCACGCACCGATGGCATTTTCCAAGTCTCTCGGCGAGGCGCCTCCATGCTTGAGCCGCAGCAGTGACGGGTACACCGCGTTGCACATCCGCTCGTGATCGATCACCTCCAGGCACTTGCCCATTGCCGAGTTGATCTGCAGCAAGTTGGCCATGCGATAGATGTCGGTTGTGCGGTTGGTGCCCGCAGCGTGGAACAACGCGGGGTTGAAGAACACGGCGTCGCCTTTCAGCAACGGCAGCTGGACGTAGTGCTGCTCGAAGTATTCGCGGAACTCGGGTCGCCACCATGCCAGGTAGCCGTAGAGGTACTTCTGTGCATTGGGCAGGTACATCGTCGGGCCACTCTCGACGGGCATGTCGCAGTGCGCAATCGCGCCCTGGAGCGTCAGCGCCGCAGAAAGGTTGTGGAGGTGAGCGGGATACTCCGCCGCGGCGTCGACGGTCATGAAGCCGAGGTGATAGTCGCGATGTGGTTTCTGGGCGGCGCCGCCGGGATTGACGACGTTGACCTGTGACGTCAGTGTGAACCCTGGCCCGAGCCATGCGGCGGAGGCCATGTGGATGATGTCGTTGGAGTAGTAGTCGACGAACTCAGCAGGAGCATTGACTGCCATCTTCTCGAGGGCGTTCCAGACCCGATCGTTGTCGCCAGGCTTGGCGTAGTGGTCGCCCGAGACCATCCCGAGGGCGTGCTGCTCGGCGATCATCGCGTTGAAGGCGACAGTTGCAGCATCGACGACAGCGGTGTCGGGGAAGGCACGTTTGAAGACGACGATTCCCGGTCCTTCGAGGAAGGCCTTGTTTAGCTCGGTCTGGATCGCCCGGCGGGTATGGGGATCATCGGCGCACTCGGCTCGGATCCGGTCACCGTCGTAGATGACAACGTTCTGGTTGATCGATTCGGCGAACGGATAGTCGCTGAGCTGGGTCGGTTGCTCCACGATTTCGATGAAATCAGCGAGCCGACAATCCGACTCGTACAGATACCCGCTCGCGGTGTCGGAATTCACGGAAGTCATGGCTGCCAATGTAGATCCCGAAGCGCCGCTCGGGGCTAGCGTGCGCACGTAACCACCTCAGCCACCTCCCTGCGCGCATCGACCGGTAGCGCGATCACCCGATCCACGAGATCGGCGAGGCGCAGGGTGACCAGGAAGTTGGCCGGGCGCTCAGGCGTGCTGGCAATGATCTTCGCCGCTCTGTTGTGGTCGACCGGCGGGGTGCTGGGCAAGTCGACCCACGCGTCTGGCGTGGTCCTGTCGTTCTGGCGGATGTGGATCGCCTCGGGCGTTCTGCTGGTGATCGTGACCCTCACCAAGCGCTGGCCGACCAGCGCTGACTTTCGGCGGGCGGGTGTGGCCGGCGTGCTCTTCGGGCTCAACATCTGCGTCTTCTTCATCGCGATCCAGTCCGTCACCATCGCTACGGCATTGATCATCGCTGCGCTGGCTCCGGTGGTCGCCTTGCCCGTTTCGGTGAGGTACTTCTCCGAGAGCCTGACCGCAGTCAAAGTGGGGTGCGCTGCGGTATCGGTCATCGGGGTCGTCGTCGCGGTGCTGGTCGCCCCGTCGACGGGGTCGGGCACGTCGAGCTCGGCCATCGGTTACCTCTGGGCGCTGCTTGCCCTCGTCTTCTGGGTCGCGTACCTGCTCGTTTCCAAGGTCGTTCGCCCCAAGGTCGAGACCGTGCGGTTCATGTTCGTGGTCTCGTTCATCGGCGCGATCACGGTCTCGGTGCTCGTACTGGTCACGAGAGCCCATCTCGGGCAGATCCACGGAGCCGGATGGGCATGGGTGTCGATCCTTGCGATCGGGCCCGGGATCGCCGGCCACGGACTGGTTGCCTGGGCGCAGCCGCGGGTCGACGCCTCGGTGACCTCGGTGCTGATCCAGGCCGAGCCCGTCAGCGCCACCGCAGCGGCGTGGATGGTTCTGGGGGAGCGGATCTCGTTGCCGCAGGCCTTGGCGATGGCGGGTGTTGTCGTTGCGCTGTGTGTGCTGGCCTACAGCGAGTCGCGCGACGGCGGCCTGGAAATCGTTGACGCGGTCAGCTGACCGACCGCCAACTAATCTCGTCTCGAAGGGAGATGTTCGCAATGGGAGGTTCGTTCCGGGAGATCGAGATGGGTGTCGTGGGCGGTCGCCTGCCCGGCGGAGACGTCGTGTCCGCGAACCTCGTCGATAGAGGAGTCTTCGTCGAGTTCACCGAGGGTTCTGCCACGTTCCTGCCGGACTGGCTACGTGACAACTGCCTGTGCGACCAGTGCCGCATCGTGCAGACTGACGAACGTCGGTGGCAGCCATGGGCCGAAACAGTCGCCCCAGTGGCCACCGCGATCGATGTGGTCGACGGTCGGCTCGAAGTCCAGTGGGCGGGCGGGCACCGGTCGGTGTACGGACGGCGCGAGTGGGACAAGATCAGG
>JANMMQ010000008.1:0-3437 GCA_031373465.1 Ilumatobacteraceae bacterium
GCCGGCGAGCCTGCCAATCTCACCGTCTTCGATCCCGCCGCAGAGTGGACGGTCGTGCCCGCCAAGTTGGCCAGCAAGAGCCGCAACACTCCATATGCCGGCCGGACCGTCCGAGGCAGGGTTCGTCACACGATCCTCGACAGCGTGCCAGTGGTCATCGACGCCGCCGCCCAACACTGAAGCGGGTCATGGGTGAGACGGCACGCCGGAGGCGTACCGGCTCACGCGGGTGAGGATCTTGGGGCCGTGGTCGGTGACGAGCACCGTGTGTTCGGTGTGCGCGGCGAGGGAGCCATCGGCGGTGACGACGGTCCAGTCGTCGTCGAGCACCATCACGCCGTCGTGACCTCCGGCAATCAGCATCGGCTCGATCGCCAGCACCACGCCTGTCTCCAGCCGCGGGCCCTTGCCTGGCCGACCACGGTTCTCGACGTCGGGATCTTCGTGCATCGCTCGACCGATCCCGTGGCCGCAGTAGTCGCGGGGACTGCCGTAACCGGCAGCATCTACGACGGCCTCGATCGCCGCACCGACGTCGCCGAGGTGCCCACCGGGCTGCATCGCTGCTACGGCGGCGGCCAGGGCGCTGTCGGCAGTATCGATCAACCGTTGCGCGTCAGCGTGGATCGTGCCGACGCCCATCGTGAACGCTGCGTCGCCGTGCCAACCGCCGATGATGGCACCGCAGTCGATCGACAGGATGTCGCCGTCGCGCAACACGCGCTCGTTGGGGATACCGTGCACGATCTCGTCGTTGACCGACGCGCAGATCACCGCCGGGAAGCCGTGGTAGCCCAGGAAGTTCGAGCTTGCACCGCGACTGGCCAGCACCGTTCGGGCCACGTGGTCGAGCTCCAGCGTGGTGACACCCGGAACCGCCACAGCGCGAATGGCTTCGTGCATCTGCGCAACCACGCGCCCGGCAGCACGCATGTGCCGTAGTTCTTCCGCAGATCGGCGCGCCAGCCGCCTCACCGCCCTCGCTCCAATCCGAACTTTTTCGTTGACGACACGCTGTGTGCGTTCGCAGCGACAAAGTTCGTCATGGGAGGCTCAGCGGGTTGCGTCGACGGCAGCAGCGAGCAGCCGGAACACGGACTCGGGCGTGCCGACACCATCGACCACCGCAAGCCTGCCCTCGTTCTGGTAGTACTCGATCAGCGGAGCGGTCTGCTCCTCGTACAGATCGAGGCGGTGCTCGATCGCCTCAGGCGTGTCATCGTCGCGGTGCATGACGTCGCCACCGCAGACCTCGCAGATCCACGGAAGCTTCTCGTATCCACTGGCCACATAGTTCGTACCGCAGTCGCGACATACACGCCGGGCGCTGAGACGGGCCAGCACCAGGTCCCGCGGCACGTCGAGATCGAGAACCAGATCGATCGGCTGGCCCTTCGTCACTTCGTCGAGCGCTTGGGCCTGGTTGACCGTTCGCGGAAAGCCGTCGAGGATGTAGCCACGGCCCTTCGCATCATGGTGGCTGAGCCGCTCGTTGACGATGCCGATCATGATGTCGTCGCCGACCAGACCGCCATCGTCCATGATCTTCTTGGCCATGCGACCGAGGTCGGTGCCCTCGCGCACTGCCGCACGCAGCATGTCGCCGGTGGAGATGTGAGGGACCACAAAATGGCGCGACAAACGTACACATTGAGTCCCCTTACCCGCACCTTGCCGGCCGAGCAGAATGAGCCGCGCGCCGGGGATCATGCCGCTGTCGACCCGCCTTTCGAAAGACGGGACAGCCTCACTTCAGGAAGCCCTCGTAGTTGCGCAGCATCAATTGGCTGTCGATCTGACGCATGAGCTCGAGTGCGACGCCAACGGCGATCAACACGGTGGTACCGGCGAACGGGAAGTTCTGCACGTCGAACATCCACAGGATGATGTATGGCGTGATGGCGATCACGGCAACGAACAGAGCGCCCGGAAGCGTGATGCGGTTGACTGCCTTCGACAGATAGCGCTCGGTCTGCGGGCCGGGTCGCACACCAGGGATGAACCCGCCCTGTCGACGTATCTGATCGGCCTGACGTATGGGGTCGAAAGCGATGGAGTTGTAGAAGTAGGCGAACGCGACGATCATCGCCGAGAACAAGACGATGTAGACCAGGTTGCGGCTGTTGACCAGGTTTGCATCGACCCACTTCTGGATCGTGACCCGCCATCCGCCTGTAGCACTGCTGCCACCGAGGAAGTTGGTGATCAGAACGGGCAACAGCAGAACCGAGCTGGCGAAGATGATCGGCACGACGCCGCTCTGGTTGACCTTCAACGGGATGTACGTGTTCTGGCCGCCGTACATCCGCCTGCCGACGACCCGCTTTGCGAACTGCACAGGGATGCGACGCTGAGCCAGTTCGACACGCACTACCGCGACGACGATGAGGAGGCTGACGACTACGAGCAGAGCGAAGGCGAACCACTTCTGCTCCTGCAGGATGGCGTAGTAGCCGAAAGGCAGACGGCTGACGACCGACGCGAAGATGACCATGCTCATGCCGTTACCGATACCGCGCTGGCTGATGAGTTCGCCGATCCACATCAACGCAGCCGTGCCGGCGACCAGGGTGAGGATCACCAGATAGCCGCGCGGCCACATGCCGTCGGGCAGCAGTTTGACGTTCTGGGGCAATCGTTGAGCTGCGCCGAAGAACGCGTTGCCGTTGCCGTTGCCGAAGATGAACGTGAGAGCCGTGGCCTGCATCGTCGAGATTCCGATAGCCAGGTACCGCGTGTACTGCGTGATCTTGCGCTGGCCGACCGCGCCCTCTTGCTGCAACTTCTCCAGCTTGGGAATGACCACACCGAGCACCTGCATGATGATGCTGGCGGTGATGTACGGCATGATCCCGAGCGCGAAGATCGAGAAGCTGCCGAACGCTCCGCCCGAGAAGAGGTCGAGGAAGCCGAGCGCGCCCTGCGACTCGACACCCTTCTTGAACTGCTTCACCGCGTCGGGGTCGATGCCCGGCACGCGGATTGCAACACCCAGTCGGTACAGGGCGATCATCACCATGACGAACAGGATCTTGTTCCGCAGATCGGTGACCTTGAAGACGTTCTTCAGGTTCGACAGCACAGCGACTCCCTTGTCGATTCGGCGGTAGCGGTAGTGATGAGAATCAGCGGTTGGTGAACTGGTTGCCCTTGACCGGCGGGCGACCCTGCTTGAACGGCAGCGGTAACAGCGTGACGCTACCGCCCGCTGCTGTGATGGCAGCCTCAGCGGCCTTCGAAACACCGTGTGCGGTGACGTCGATTTTTATGGTGATCTCACCGCGAGCCAGGACCTTGACGAAGTCGCCCTTGCGGACGAGACCCTTGGCGACGAGCACGTCAGGATCGACCGTGGACTCGCCGACTGCGGCGAGCTGATCAAGGTTGACGGGGCTGTATTCGACGCGGAACGGGTTGTTGAAACCCTTCAACTTCGG
>JANMMQ010000041.1:0-3450 GCA_031373465.1 Ilumatobacteraceae bacterium
CAGATGAATCACGGCAACAACTTCGGGTTCGGTGGTGCCCTCGTGTTCTTCGAGGTGTGGCCGTACGTTGCACCGCTATCGACGGTCGTAGCCGGTCCAGTGGGGCCGACGCAGGAAGGCGGACTTCCGGGTGGGCCACCCGCGCCGACCGCACCTGGGCCGCAGGACCCCGGCACCGTCGGACAGGAAGGTGGACAGACCGCACCACAATCGCCACCGCCGCCGGCCCCCTCGGGCGCTCCTTCTGGGGCTCCCTCGGAGGGCGGGCAAACCGGCCAAGGGACAACTGGTCCATGATGCTCACACACAGCGATGAAGGCGTCGACGAGTCGTTGTTCGAACGAAAGGCTCAGCCGCGCCCGCTCGGGCCTTTCGTTCGAACAGCAATTGGAGTTGTGGCGCTGGCAGCACTCGTCGCAGGAATCTTGTTTGTGCGGGGTTGGCGCCCGAATTCGAACGCCACGGCCGCGAAGCCTGCAGCGACATCGGATGCCGGAATGCCGACGAGCGCCGCGATCGAAGCGAAGTATGGCATCCGTTTCCTGGGCGTCGACGTCACCTCCGGCGGGGGCATGATCCAGTTGCGATACCAAGTGCTCGACAGCGACAAGACCGCTGCCATCCATGAAGCCGATGTTGCGCCGTTCGTGGTCGACAACAGCGGCAAGAAGTACGCCGATCCCGGCATGGTTTTTCACAGCCACGTAGCCAAGACCCAGTCACCCGGCACCTCCGACTACATCTTGCTCGCCAATGCCAGAGGCGGCGTGAAGCCCAATTCGATGGTCACCATCAAGGTCGGCAATCTCGAGCTACGCGATGTTCCCGTCGCATGAGGGCCCGCAAGCTCATTGTCCATCGCAAGCTCGCTGTGTTGGCCGGTGCGATGGCGTTGGCAGTCGCCCTTGTGTCATGTAGCAACTGCGACTCGAAGTGCACCGAGGGCATCACGTTCTACGTGGCCGAGTTGGCAGGCGCGTTGAGTCGCGGTGGCACGGAGCCGTTGACGATCTGCTTTGACGGGACATGCAAAGACGTGACGATCACACGCGACCAGGTGGGCGGTTCAGTGTTCCTGCCTTTCAACGGTGTGGGTGGAGCCGTCGACCACGATCTCACGGTCACGGGCACCGGCTCGTTCAAGGGCGAGTACAAAGGAAAGCTGGCGAGCTTCACACACGATCCCGGCGGCGACTGCTCGAGCTGCTCGTTGGCGACGGTCAAGATCGGCGCCGACGGTACCCTCACGCCCGGTGTCCCGGCGGCTCCTACAACCACCACGACGACCTGAGCGTTGTCGCATGAAGCGGCTCTGCGGATTCGTTGCCTTTGCGCTCGTGGCGTTCTTGCTGACCCCGGCATCGTTCGCGTCTGCGCATGCATCGTTCGTCGAGTCCGACCCCGTTGATCGCTCGGTGTTGGCGAAATCGCCCGTCGTTGCCGAACTGCGGTTCAGCGAAGAAGTGTTCGCAGATGCAAGCAGCATCCAGCTGTTGCAACTCGGCTCGGGCAAGACCGAGGAGTTGCGGATCATCAGCGCTGACGGAGGACGCACGCTCCTGGTGGACCTACCGAACCTCCAACGCGGCGCCTACATCCTTCGGTACACCGCAGTGGATCCGGCTGACCTTCACAAGACCGTCGGCGCGATCTCCTTTGGGATCGGAGTTGCGGCACCTCCTTCGCAGTCGGGCCAGCAAGTCGACAGCTCGTGGTCGAGAATCGTCCTTAGGGCCGCAACCAACGCTGCACTCCTGGTCGTCGTCGGCGCAACCGTGATCTCACTGCTCATGGTTTCCAAAGGTCGCCGGAATCTCGGTGACGTGACGCGCATCGCGCTCGTCAGCGCCTGGGTGCTTGCTGCCGGGTGGGTGGTTCTGCTCGCCGCGGACGTGGCAGCCGTCGGATTCGATCGCGTGCGATGGGGGAGCCTGCTGTTCAGCAGTGACCCCGGGCGCCGCACTCTCATCGGTCTGCAGCTCGCACTCGGACTTTGGTGGACGGTCCGAATGCTCGATCGCCGGCCCGACAGAGACATTCAGCGGTTCATCGTAAAGATTCTCGGTGTCATCGCTGTCGGATTCGTTGTTGCCGCTGCATACGGCGGCCACGCCGGAATTGGCGGCTCGTTCATCGTCGGATTCGCCCTGCGAGTCGTGCATCTGGCTTCGCAGGGCACGTGGATCGGTGCGATCGCGACTATGTGGTGGGTCGTTCGCCGAGACCGGCGGATGCGTTCGTTGTGGCCTGACGTCAGCCGATTGGCCGCGATCGGCCTCGCTGCTACGGGTGCCAGTGGGCTGCTCCTCAGTGGACGGGTCGCGTCCACGGTTACAGCACTCCTCGGCACCACATACGGACGGTGGATCGTCATCAAGTTCGGCCTGGTGCTCGTGCTCGCGGCCGTCGGCGGTAGGGCGGCCTGGCGGGTGCGACGTGGCTTCGAGCCCCGGCGCATCTCCTTCGAGCTCGTGGTTGCTGGCGCTGCCGTCGTTATCGCCGCACTCCTGGCCGGTTCGGCACCGGCGCGCGGCGAGCAGTTCGAACCGCTTGCGGTCGCGAACCCTCAGATCGTCACGTCCGATGTTCGGGACATCACTGTGAGTGCGTCGATCGAGCCGGCCAGACCAGGACCGAACCTCGTGCAGGTTCGCGTGCTCGAGACTCGCAAGCCGTCGCCCGGCAAGGTCGAGAATGTACTGCTGCGAATCGTCGGCCTGGACGGCACGACCGTCACGGAGCGCACGGCAGCACCGGTGAACGGCCTCGTCGAATGGTCCGACGTGGACCTTGCCAATCCGGGGATGTTTCGTGTCGAGATCGACGTTTCCAGGCCTGCATCGCCGGTCTCGCCCTTCGTGGCGTCGTGGACGATCGACAGTGCGCCTGTGCCGCGGACCGGTCGGGTGATCTCCACGCGGACCTGGGCACCGTTCGCTGCGATCCTGGCGGCATTTTGGGTATTGCTGGTCAGTGGTGGGTGGTGGGCGAGCCGACTTGTCGGAGGGCCGGCTCAGACCTTCGAAATCGCAGATTCGGGCCGATAGGTCGTTCGGCCTAATTGGGCCGCCTCGGCTTTTCAATTTTTAGGCACCGTGGCACCATTCCATCCGTCGTGGTGATGCTCTCCCAGCAAAATCTCGATACGGCAATATCACAAGGGACGGTTCACAACTGAAGGCGCTCTAGCTGATCGGCGGTGGGTGTCGAAACGAGCAGACGGGTCGTAGCGGGCCTGCTCGTGGCGGCGACACTCCACCGGCGGATCGGGGACGGAATCCTTCAGTTCTAGTTCGAGCGACGGGGTTAGCTGAGGGACGGACTGCTAACCCCGTCGATCGCTCATCCAGTCGAGCCCCACGGTTCCCGGACCCCATTCCCGAAACAGCCGCGCTGCCATTGGTAGGGCGGTAGCGTGTGCGCACTTGTCCTGGTCGCAGCAACGTGACC
>JANMMQ010000437.1:0-9460 GCA_031373465.1 Ilumatobacteraceae bacterium
CTCACCGCCATCGGTGGCGGTGCGATGGTCCCCGTGGCGCTCGCGGTCGTCGGAGACGTGTATCCGGAACGCACCCGTGCGCGGGCCCTCGGCGTACTCGGTGCTATCGAGACGCTCGGCTGGGTGTGGGGTCCGCTGTACGGTGCGATGCTCGTTCGAGTCCTTTCGTGGCAGTGGCAGTTCTGGCTCAACATCCCGCTCGCTGTCGTAGGGGTGGCCGTCACGTGGCGGGTGCTCGAGGATCACTACCATCCACACCGCTCCTCGCGCATCGACTGGGTTGGTGGCCTGCTGGCCACGGCTTTCCTGGTGTCGCTGAACGTCGCGCTGCTCGGCAACGCGGAGATCCAGAGCGTCACCGGGCTCGACGAGCTCACAGGCGGATCCGGACCAGATCTTCGGTGGCTGTACGCAGTCGCAGTCGTGGCCGCGGCCGCGTTCGTGTGGCACCTGCGTCGGGCCAGCGATCCGTTGATCGACTCACGCCTGTTCCGAGGCCGCAACCTGCGGCTGGCCCTCTTCGCCAATTTCGTCGTCGGTGCGGCGCTAGTGATCGCGATGGTCGACGTGCCGATCTTCGTCAATGCGGTCGAGGTCGATCTCAAACGAGCCGCGCTCGTCTCTGGCTGGGTCCTCGCCGTGTTGACGGCGTCGATGGCGATGACGGCTTACGTGGGTGGCCGCCTGACCCAGCGAACGTGGTACGGCCCACCGGTTGTCGCCGGTTTGGTCGCCGCTACGGTGGCCTACGCGGCGATGGGCTTCACGTGGAACGGTCACACGTCCTACCTGCTCATCGCGATGCAGCTTGCGGTGCTCGGCGCGGGCTTCGGGCTCACGGTGGCACCGACCAACGCAGCAGTCATCGCCGGTGCCGCTCCTGACCAACGGGGAGCAGCGGCCGGCCTGGTGATGGTCACGCGGCTGCTCGGCTTCAGCGTCGGGCTCTCCGCCCTCACCGCGTGGGGTCTGGCTCGCTTCAACAGCTTGCGCGGCGAAATCGACCTTCCCCCGCTCACGGATCCCCGCTTCGAGTCAGCCCTTCGCAATGCGTCCGAGGAGCTGACGTCGAAGGCGATTGCCGAGACCTTCCTCGCCACAGCGGCCGTGACCGCGATCGGCGTGGGCGCGGCGCTGGCCATGCGTCGGCGTCCGGGCGGGCCCGACGTGGAGTCCGAAGTCACTGACCCGGCGATGGACCAACCGTCGCTGGAACGCCCGATCGAACAGACAGGAGTAGCCATGCCCTCATGGTTGAATCGCCATCTCGGCCTCGTTCTCGGTGCCTTCGCACTTCTGCTCATCGGCGCCTTCGTATGGATAGCCATCCTCATGTCGCAAGTACACGAGACGCGACAGGACCTGCACCGGGTCGAGGCGGGTGCGGCGATCTTCGCCTCCCAGGTTCAGGGCTTCCAGACCAAGATCAGCGAGCTCGCTCCAAACGTATCGGCCGGTCTGGACGAGGCGATCACCGGGCTCGAGTCGTTCGGCAACTCAACGGTCGAGTTCATCGTTCCGATCGACGAAAACGTCCAGTTCCAGACCGACGTCGTGATCGACCGCGATATCCAAGTGCCGATCAAGACGACCCTGCCGATCAACGAATCGTTCGACACGACGATCAAGGTCGCCGGTCCGTTCGGGATCGATATCCCCCTCGACGTGACCGTGCCGGTCCACATAGACGTTCCCATCGACCTCCGGGTCACCGTGCCCATCCACGAGACGATCCCCATCGACGCGAACGTCCCGGTGAAGGTCGACGTCCCGATCAGCGTCGATGTCAGCCAGACTCAACTGGCCGAGCTCTCCAAAGCGCTCGCCGCGGGACTGAGGTCGTTCCAGGAGATCCTCGCCGGGCTCGGAGGCTGAAATCGTACTTAGAGACGATTTGCGGCCAGGTCGTCTGTGGTAGCGCGAGCCATCCGCTTTGCTCGGTACATGGCCCGCAGCGGCATGACGCCGATACGGCGTTCAACACCTGGTCGGTGTCAAGGAGTAGGTCTCCGTGCCACTCCCGGCTTGACCGGCTGTCAACGCTGCCGTGACCGAGCCGCCGACCGGACCGCCGACCTGTCGTCCTTGCCGCCGCACGCGCTCACCAACAGGGCAGCAGCAACGACGACGGCAAATGAAGATCGGCTGGAAAGATCATGGCTAGCCCGAGGTTCGGGGCTGCGATGTGGTCACAGCGTTGTCGGTCCCGCCGCACGACGTCATCAGCAACGCGAGCGCGACAAAGGCACTCAGTTTCGTCTTCATTTGGTCCAGCATGACGTACTCCGCACGTCAGCACGCGGTTGCCACCTGCTTCCAGCAAGTCAACGGCTCGGGGCCGGCTCCCAATCGACGTAGAACCCGGCACAAGCTTCAGTGTTGGTGAATCGGCGTCCGCTGATCGCGGTGACGTCGAGGACGATCCAGTGGAACCGCCCGTCGGTCACGAGAGGATAGGTGTTTGGCAGCTCTTCCAGTCCGACGCCCCGCTTGAGCTGTCCCCGCACGATCACGCTCCACGCGTTGAGCCGATCGGGTTCGGTGTGGTCGACCTCGAACGATGATGGTCCCTCGTATCGGGCGATGGCGGCGCGAGGGGTCGTGCGCACGACGATTCGGAAGGAGTCGCCAGTCTCCATCACTCGATAGTTGACCGGGAACGCCAGCGGATAGCCGTACTCGATGATGCACAACCGCCCGACGGTCTCCTGATGCAGCAACTCGATGCTTTCACGCTCGGGAATCACAAACGGGGTAGCACCCATTTTCGATCACCTCTCTCCACTCGTACGAAGTCGCGGATGAGTGACAGCGACCGGACAATCGGCATGTCCGGCGACCGTCAACGCGACAGAACCGAACAGCGCTGTCTTGAAGCCGCTTCGACCACGTGAACCGATGGCGATGAGGTCCGCGTTCTGGCTGAGCTGGATCAATGTCGGGCCGGCTGAACCATCGACGAGCAAACCAGTGACGACCGCGTCGGTTCGACCGCGGCATTCGTTGATCGCGACGTCGAGCAGAAGCTGCGACTGAGATCGGGCAACGTCACGTTCGACGACATGCACCACACACAACTCTGCTCCGTGAACCGAGGCTTCTTCGCATGCCCAATCCATCGCTGCTGCGGCCGCACTCGAGCCGTCGACTCCTACGACGATCCGTCTCACCGCGTCGAGTCGCGAGCCGCGAACGACCACGACTGGACACGGGCTGCGACGCGACGCCGTACCGCTCAACGATCGCCGTAGGAGACTCCTACCGGATCCTTGATCGGAAGATGCGAGCACCAAGAGATCGGCAAGAGCCGCTCTCCCTATGAGGGTGGGAATGGCGGAGCACCTGGCGACGCGCAGCCGCACATTGCGTGCGGCGGCCTCGCGGCGTGCCCACCCCAGAGCCACCCATGACCCACGGGACCCGTCGAACCCGACGAGAACCCGAGGCGACAAGGGTTGCGGTCTGCCGTTCGTCTCGTGTGCGAGGTGCAAACTCATGCAGTAACTGTGCTGATTTACCCCCGCACACCACTAGAGGCTTCTGTCACGACATACGCAGTGTCGGAACGATACCTGACAGTCGACGAGGGCGCTGCGGATAGCGTCGCTGCGTGACCGAGCCCCATACCGACCCTGCCACCGGACTGACCAGTGCGGAAGTCACCGAGCGAGTTGGGCGAGGCCTGACAAACGCGATTCCGAACGCACCGACGCGCAGCGTCGGTCAGATCGTGCGCGGCAACGTGTTCTCGCCGATCAACCTCATCGTTGCGATCCTGGCGGCATTGGTGATCGCGGCCGGATCACCGAAGGACGCGTTGTTCGGCGGCGTCATCATCGCCAACAGCGTGATCGGCGTTGTGCAGGAACTGCGCGCAAAGAAGGTTCTCGACACGTTGCGCGTGGTCAACGCGCCCAGGGCCCACGTCGTGCGCGATGGCAAGGTGGTCGAACTGCAGACTCACGAGTTGGTGTTGGACGACGTCGTCGAGTTGCGCACCGGCGCGCAGGTGGTGGCCGACGGCACTGTGCTGACACAAGAGAACCTGGAGATCGACGAGTCGTTGCTGACCGGCGAGGCCGACCCTGTGGTCAAAGACGATGGCGACGAAGTGCTCAGCGGCAGTGCCGTTGTCGCGGGCACGGGTCGAGTGGTCGTGACGAAGGTCGGCGCGGAGAACTACGCAGTGAAGCTAGCCGAGGAGGCGCGCCGGTTCACGTTGGTCAACTCACCGCTTCGAAACGACGTGAACCGCATCGTCAAGTGGGTCGGCTACCTGATCATCCCGGTGGGACTGCTGCTGGCCAGCAGCCAGTTCCTACGCCGTAATCAGGGCTGGCAGCAGTCGATCATCAGCACGGTTGCAGGTCTGGTCGGCATGGTTCCGGAAGGCCTGGTGCTGCTCACCAGCGTCGCGTTCGCGGTTGGAGTCGTCCGTCTGGCTCGCAAGCGCTGTCTTGTGCAGGAACTGCCTGCAATCGAGGTTCTCGCCCGGGTCGACGTGCTTTGCGTCGACAAGACGGGCACTCTCACCGCCGGCACCCTCGAGCTCTCCGACGTGCAACCGATAGGAGGCGCCCAGCGCGCCTCGATCGACGCCGCGCTTTGTGCGCTCGCCCAACTCGACCCGGACCCGAACGCCACTGCACGCGCCTTGCGCACGGCGTACAGCGAACCGACCACGTGGCAGGCGACCGGTCGGGTGCCGTTCTCCTCGGCCCGTAAGTGGAGCGCGATGAGCTTCGCCGAGGAAGGAAGTTGGGTGCTCGGAGCACCTGAGAACGTGCTCACATCGGAGTATGCGGGAGACATTCGCGCCTCCGTCGAAACCCGCGCCCAATCGGGTCAGCGGGTGTTGCTGTTGGCCGCGGCTGAAGCCACCTTCACAGACGGCGATGCAACCCTCCCGGCCGTGACGGCAATGGCACTCGTTCTGCTGGAAGACGTGGTGCGTCCCGATGCCCCGGCGACACTGAAGTACTTTGCGGACCAAGGCGTGACCATGAAGGTGATCAGCGGCGACAACAACGTCACCGTTGGTGCGGTGGCGCGCCGGGCCGGGCTCGCTGGATGGGAAGCCAACATCGACGCCACCACCATGCCTGCCGAGGACAGCACAGCGTTTGCCGACGCTGTCGAAGGCAGCACGGTCTTCGGCCGCGTCACGCCTCACCAGAAGCGGGCGATGGTTGGCGCGCTGCAGTCGAGAGGCCACATCGTGGCGATGACCGGAGACGGCGTCAACGACGTGCTCGCCCTCAAGGACGCCGATTGTGGCGTGGCGATGGCTTCGGGCAGTGAGGCCACACGTGGTGTTGCCCAACTGGTGCTGATGGATTCGAACTTCTCGGCAATGCCGTCCGTGGTGGGAGAAGGTCGCCGCGTCATCAACAACATCGAGCGGGTCGCCAGCTTGTTCCTCGCCAAGACCGTCTATTCGGTGGTTCTGTCCGTACTGACCGGAGTGGTCGCGATCGCGTATCCGCTGCGGCCCATCCACTTGTCGATCCTGAGCTGGTTCACGATCGGCGTGCCGGCGTTCTTCTTGGCGCTCGAGCCGAACGATGAAAGGGTCACCGAAGGGTTCCTTCGCCGAGTCCTCGGAAGGGCTGTGCCGGCCGGCGTCGTGATCGCGATTGTCACGATGAGCGTCTTCGCGATCGCCCAGCTCGATACGTCGATCGACGCGGATCACGCCCGCACCGTCGCGGTGCTGGTCGCAGGTTCCGTGGCGTTGATGAACCTCTACCGCGTCGCCCGGCCGATGAACCACTTGCGGATGGTCCTCGTCGTCACGATGGTCGCCCTCTTCGCCCTTGCGTTCGTCACGCCTTGGGGACGGAAGCTGTTCGAACTCCCGCGAACCGCCGCCTGGGCGTATGCGCTTGCCGGCGCGGCCATCGTCGTCTCGTATCCCTTGCTGGAGCTGGGAAGTCGTGTCGCAACGCGCTGGAGGCGCCGATAGGGTCCGCTTCAGCGGCCTCCCCCGAACCACAACCCAATCCTTCGTTCGGGAGGAAACCATGTCGTTTCGCCGCCCACGCCTGCGCAGTCGCAGGCACATCGTCGACCTCCGCTTCGGCGATCACTCTTGCTATGTCTGGCTCCCCAGCGCCGACGAGCCACTCCTCGTTGCCGAGTTCGCCGATGCCGCGAACCTCGCAACCAGCGTGCTCGACATGCCCGTCGAGAAGGAAGTGATGGTGCTTCTCGACGAACGCCGCCAGGTCACTGCCATGTTCGCTGATCCGCCGACCGAGCTCGGTCTCTTCGTCGGCTGGTGCGACGGGCCCGGGTTGGAAGTGCCGTTTTCGCAAACGATGATGATCTGCGTTGCCAGCCACGTTGCCGACGCACCACCCGCCGACGTGGACCGGATCGGCTACTTCGAGCTCCGCCGAATTCACATGCTGCAGGGTCTTCTGTTGCTCGACATCCTCATCGTCGACCACGAGCGTGTGCAGAGCCTGGCCATCGCCTGCGATCGAGATGCGGTGTGGTTCGACGACTTCGCCCCCATGGAGGCCGCCTAGTCGCCGCGACTTACCATGTCCAAATGACCATCTCTGTCGTCACCGGCGCAAACAGCGGGATCGGCCGAGCCACCGCCATCCACCTCGCTCAGCAGGGCCACACCGTGTACGGAACGGTGCGAAGCGTCGAGAAGGCGGCCAAGTTGCAGTCGATGTCGGCCGGCGCCGGTGTCGAGATCAAACTCGCCGAGCTCGATGTTGCCGACGACGAATCAGTGCGTACCGGCTTCGCGCGCATCCTCGAGGAGACCGACGGGTGCGTCGACGTGCTCGTCAACAACGCCGGCGTCGGGGGCAACGCGGTTGCCGAGGAATGTCCGCCCTCGACCTACCTCGACATCATGAACGTCAATCTGTGCGGCGCCGTGCGCTGTCTGCAGCAAGTGCTGCCGGGGATGCGCGCCAGGCGTGCCGGGACGGTCGTCAACATCACGTCCATTGCCGGCCGAGTGGCAGCCCTCGCTCAGTCGCCGTACGTCGCATCGAAGTGGGCGTTCGAGGGGTTGAGCGAGGGCCTGGCCCAAGAGCTCGCTCCGTTCGGGATACGCGTCATCATCATCGAGCCAGGCGTCACCAAGAGCGCGATCTTTGCCAAGAACATCGATGCCCCCAATCAAAGTGGTGCCTACGATGCCCACTACCGTCGGCTGTTCGCGTTCTACGCGACCGGATATGCGAACGCCACCGACCCGTTCGAGGTTGCCCGCCTCGTCGATCACGCGATCAACACCGACGCACCGCAATTGCGCTACTCCGTCAGTTGGGGCGGATCCGAGATCGTCGGCGGGCGTGAATCGATGTCGGACCAGGAATGGGTGGCGCTCGGCGCGCACGCCGACGACGCCGATTACTATGAGGCCTTCGAGTCGGCCTTCGGGCTCGACATCGCCCACACCTGAGTCGAGCTCACAACGCGGAGCGGTGCAGCACTGCCCAGGTCGGCTTGACGACGACACCGTCGCCGTTGACTTCGCCCTCGCCGTCGACGATCAGCGACAGCCCGTCGGTCTGACTCGGCGGGAACATCAGCACGACCAAGGGGTTGCGCACGACGTTGGCGCGGCTCGAATGACCCGTCTCGAATCGCAGCCCGGTCTCCACGATCGAGGGCTTCACGGCCAGCAGGTGCGGACGTTCCTCACCGCTGGTCACCAGGTAGCACCACGGGTACTCGGAGAGCTTGTCGGCGAGATCTTCCAGTGGGACAGCGATGCTCACGCCGCGAGATTACTTCGCCGATAACCGGCTCAGGCCACGACGGTGCACGACTTGGGGATGGTCAACAGCGGGTAAGGGTTGACCGCCGCTCCTCCTTGCGGATGCACCTCGAAGTGCAGGTGATAGTTGCCAGGGCCGGGGTTGCCGGTGTCGCCGACGTAGCCGATCAACTGACCTCGTGTCACAGTGTCGCCCAGCTTCAGGCCGGCAGCGAACGCCGAGAGGTGACCATAGAAGTAGTACGTGCCGTCAGCCATCCTCAAATACCAGGCGTTGCCGGACAGGGTCGCGCTCGGCTGACCGTCGATCGCTTGCCGCCACATCACGCCGTTGTCGACCGCGTAGACCTCCTGCCCGAGCGACGCCATGAGGTCGATGCCTTCATGAATGCGGCCGCCCGCGCGGGGTTCTCCGAAGCTCGTCTTGCTGAGCGCACACTTCGGCAGCGGGTTCATCGGGAAGATGATCACACCGCTCTGGCTCAACCGGATGGCCGGCTTCAACGCTGTCGCCGCGACCTCGAGGCGAGGTGGACCGATCGTCGCTGCGTGGGCACTGCCCAACCCCACTGTGCCCGCTCCGACCGTCAGCGCTGCCGCGGCCAGGACCATGACAGTTCGATGACGATTCAGGGTGCAGAACATGTAACGAACTTCCGTGAGATGACGTGACAGCCGTTCGCCCGTCGCAACAGTATCGGCACCGTCAACGCGGGACTAGAGCGGAAATTCGTTTCCTGCAGCGAGGCATCGCCGGGTCGAAACGGTCCTCCCGACGACCTATCGCTATAGCGCGACTGCGAGGTCGGCGTCGAGAACCGCCCGATCCTCGGCATCGGTGATCGGTATCGACTTCGCCATTTCCCACGCCTGACCTGCGGCTACTTCGTCGCCGAGCGCTTTGAGCGCCCGGGCCTTAGCCTCGTACGTGTAGGCGAGATCGAAATCCGCCAGGCCATGCTCGTGGCAGATGGTCATGCATCGGTCGGCGTACCGCAGCGAGAGCGCCGGTTGACCGACGAGCAATTGCACCTTCGCCAGCAGCCACGCTCCGCGAGCTTCATTGGCCGGGACACGACGAACCGCGCGAGCCCAGTGATATGACGATGCGTACGCACGTCGTAACATTTCCTCGTCGTTCTCCGGCGTCCGGTCGGCCTCGATCATCTCCCAGGTGGAGTTGTTGCATTCGATCCCCTGGGCGCGATGCCACTCGCCCGCCGCATCGTCCACCGGCGTGATCGAGATTGCCAGGGGTGGAAGTGATTCGCCGGTCTCGATCAGGGTCTTCAATCCGTCGAGCACGTAGAACCAACCGTCCTTCACGTTGGCCCACGTCAGTGGGCTGCCGGCAAGATCGCCATGCTCGAGACGCAAGCGGGTCACGCCTTCGCCCGCTGGCTCGACGAGCCACTCGACGCGGCTGGCCGGTTCTTGCGACATCGCTGCGTCGTACAGGACATGCCACGTCATGACCAACCGGTTCGGCGGGTCGAGCTCCTCGATCACGCCGTCCACCGCCGGACGCCCGTCGACGATGGTCGTGCGATACGGCTGGCCTTTCACCGGCGGCGCGTCGAATGCGGTGCCGTGGAAGTAGCGCCGCGTCCATGACGGTTCGACGATCGCTTCCCACACCTGTTCCGGCGTGGCCTTGATGAAGATCTGGTAGACGTGCTTGGTGATGGCCATTCCGGGCTCCTATGACGT
>JANMMQ010000059.1:0-19558 GCA_031373465.1 Ilumatobacteraceae bacterium
GGCAACTGCACGCCTTCCTGCACCGAGAAGCACAGGCCGTGCGCCTGGTGGGGACCGTGGTACGGGTCCTGGCCGAGCAGCACCACGCGGGTGGTCTCATACGGAGTGAGATGCAGCGCTGCGAAGACCTGATCCGGCGCAGGGAACACGGTGTGACGGGAGCGTTCCTCCGCGACGAACTGCTGAAGTACGTTCCAGTACGGCTTGTCGAACTCCGCACGGAGCACCGGGTTCCAGTCGGTCTTCACCGACCGTATTTGAGCAGGTTGGGCTCAGTCGTCGCTGTCGTTGCCGCCGCTGTCGTCGCCGCCACCGTGGCCGCTGTTGCTGCCCGAGCCGCTGTTGTCGCTGGATTCGTTGTCGACTTCGGTGGCGTCGTCATCCACTTCGGTGTCGTCAACCTCAGTCGCGTCGACTTCGGTGTCGTCAACTTCGGTGTCGGCGACAGCGGGAGCCAAGGCTTCGACCGACGACGTCGTGTCGAGCAGTGCTGCCGTTTGCAACGCGCTTGTTGTCGTGTCGTCCTCGACCGTCGTCGGCGTTGTGGTCGTGTCGCCGGCAGTGGTGCTGGTCGTCGTGTCGTCGAGTTGGCTGCGCATCTCGGCTTGTACCTTGGCGATGGGGTTGGCACCTGTGGCCGCGGCCGCAAGGCCGGCGGCGGCCAGCACTAGCGCTCCTGAGAACGCAGACGCGACAAGAATTTTTCCGTGATCATTGAGCTGCATGAGACCCTCCTAGTAGCTCGTACACATCTGACACGCATGAGCCATCGAGATGGTTTTGGTTAGCGGCGTCAGCCACCGCCGCCTTGACCGTCGCCCCCGTCGCCGCCACCGCCACCGCTGTCGGGAACGGTGGTGTCGTGACCTTCGTTGTCCTCCGCCACCGACTCTTTCATGACTCCGTTGACCAGCTTGACGCTGATCTCGGATTGATGATTGGCGGACTTGAACGTCACGTCGACACGCTTATTCGGACGGGAGATGTCGCCCGTGTGGAAGCCGGCCGAGGGGCTGGCCGCGATGATGGTGAGTTGATCGCCATCCTGGCGCACGGTGATGGAACCACCGACGGAATGGAACACACGCGTGGCGGAGGTCGATGCCGGGTTCGAAGGCGAACCGCCCTTGGAGGGGGATCCGTTGCTCGGCTGCTCGCCCGCTGGTGCGGTGGTCTCGACTTCGGGCATCGACGTCTCGACGACCTCGCTACTGGGCGTGGTCTCGGGTGCCAAGGTGGTGAGCTCGCTGGTCTCCGGGGCTGTGATCTCCGTGGTCGACGAATCGTCGGCCTCAGTGCCGTCGACGGCGTCGGTGATCTCGCTGTTCTCTGCCGATGGCACGAGCGTGTGCCGGCCGGGACTCTGCACGGCGGCCACAGCGACGGTCGCGATGATCAGCGACATTGCTGCGCCCGTCGTCCACGCCACGACACGACGTCGCCGGGCGTAACCGACGCGTCGCTGCCATGCGGCGAACGCCACATTGTCATCTGGATACGGGCCGCTGAGGCGACCTAATTGCTGGCGCAGATCGGGATCGTGGAACTCACTCATCCGAAAGCACCTCCTCCCCGCTTGCTACCACGCTGCGAAGCCGAGCGCGGCCCTGATGTAAATACGATTTGACCGCACCCTCGCTGACGTTGAGGGCGGCTGCCACCTCTACGATCGACAACTCGTCGACGTAGAACAACGCCATCGCAATGCGTTGCTGACGTGGCAACTGGGCCAGGATCGTCGACAGATCCGAATCGAAGCCGTTCTGCTCGACCGATTCGGCCTGTGGCTCGCCGGCAAGTCGCTCGAGGGCGCTGCCCTTGCGATTTTGCCGGCGATGATCGTCGCGCAGTCGATTGATCGCGACACGACGGATCCAGCCAACCGGATCGTCGTACTTCTGAATCTTGCGCCAGTGCACATGGGCTTTCACGAAGGCCTCTTGTACCGCATCAGCCGCGACTTCACGATCGCCGCAAGCCAACGTCAGCGCACGCACCAATCGTCCATAATGCGCGCGAAACAGAGAGTCGATGGTCGCAACGACCTCGACGTCTGATATCTCACTCATCGTGGAAATCGCGTACGCCACAAACCTGACACGCAGTAAGTGTTACCGAGGTTTGGATCGAAACGAAGAATTTGCCCGTCTACCTGGGGGAATGTGAAGGGCTACGCTCCGGCCATGGATGACATTCTCGATGTCGATCTGCTGGCCTTCGAACGTGGCAGCGCCACGCAGCGCGCCGCTGTCGTCGACGGTGTTCGCCGGAGCCTGGCGACGGGTTTCGTGTACACCAGGCACGACCTCTCGGAGGACCTGCTGGACAGCGCGTACGGCATGCTCGCCGACTTCTTCTCGATGTCCCAAGAGGTCAAGCAACGCTTTGTCGCCCCCGAGAGCCATGGTCAGACCGGTTACACCGGGTTGCTCGTCGAGACCGCTGCATCGAGCGACGTGCCGGATTGGAAAGAGATGCTCAATTGGGGCCGTGAGCTGCCCGTCGGTCACCCGCTACGGCAGCGCTACCCCCATCGATATGGGCCGCAGGTGCTGCCGGAAGCGGCTATTCCGGGATCCGCAAAGCTTCTGACGCTGTTCCACGATCAGATCGAAGACATCCAGATCAGGTTCCTGCGAGTCATCGCAGAGGCCATCGGGTGCCACGAGTCGCTGTTCGACGAGATGACCCACAACGGGGCAACGCTGACGCGGGCGATCCGCTATCCACCGATGACCGAGTCGCCCGGTGGCGCCCACGTCTGGGCGGGGTCGCATGGCGACATCAACCTCATCACGGCACTCCCGAGGGCCACTGCGCCCGGCCTCCAGGTCAAGGTCGGCGATGACTGGGTCGACGCGGTCGCCCCGGAAGGTCAGGTCATCATCAACACCGGGATGATGCTGGAGCGCCTGACGAACGGTGTGCTGCCGACCGGCATCCACCGCGTCGTCGCCGCGACCGGCTTCACGGGAGAGCGGTACAGCGTCGTACAGTTCTGCCACCCGACCCCGTGGACGCTCCTGACGCCGCTGAGCAGTTGCATCACGGCCGAGCATCCGCAGCGGCACTCGGCGATGGTCAGCGCCGATGCACTCGACATGGTGCTGTACGAGATCAACCTGATCGAGAACGCCCGCCGCGTGGGTTAGCGCTCCCTGGACCAAGGTACGGTCACGTCTTGATGAGTGAGACACGCGACGTGGTGCTGGCGATCGATGTCGGCGACACCAAGTTGGCGGCCGGCCTGATGACGATGAAAGGCGAACTGCTCGATCGCGACGACGTCGACATCGACTTCGGCCTCAAGGCCGACGCGTTGTTCGCGTCGCTCAACACCATCGCGCAGGCTCAGCTGGAGCGTGCCCGGACGCACCACAACGCCCGACCCGTTGCGGCCGGGGTCGGCTGCGCGGGGCCGGTCCGCCCCGACGTCGTAGCGGTTTCACCGACCAACATCGGCGCCTGGCGATCATTTCCGCTGCGATCGAGTCTCGCTTCGGCGACAAGTCTCAACGTCTATGGCGAGTTCGGGGCGAAGGCGTTGGCGCTCGCCGAAGGATGGTTGGGCGCGGCTCAGGGCCGTCAGAACTTCTTGGCGATGGTTGTTTCGACGACTGTCGAGGGGGGAATTGTGTTGAATGGCCAACTCCTCGACGGTGCGACCGGCAATTCCGGACACATCGGCCACATCATGGTCGAACCGAACGGTCGACGCTGCTTGTGCGGGTCTCGTGGGTGCCTCGATGCAGAGGCGTCGGGCCCGGCGATCGAGGCCATCACCGGCCGCCCACACTCCGAGCCGACGTACGAGATCATGCAACGAACTGGGCGTCTCGTGGGAAGAGCGGTCGCGACGGTGTGCAATCTTCTCGATCTCGACTTGGCAGTCGTCGGCGGTTCCGTTGCCCTCGGTTTCGGCGCCACGTTCTTCAACTCGGCCCAAGAGACGCTCGACGAACACGCCCGCTTGTCTTTCAGCCGCGGCGCCAGGATCATCCCTGCCCGACTCGGAGGTCGAGGGCCGTTGATCGGGGCCGGTGCAGTCGGACTTCGCGGCCTGATCCGGGCAGGCAAGCGACGTGGCTGAAGTTCTATCCGTGACATCTCGGCGTGCCGACAGCGGCGTCGTCAAGGAGGTACCAAGGTGACTAAGATCCGCAGCGGCGATTCGTCGATGATCGATGATCGTCGCGGAAGTGGCGGAGGCGGCTTCGGCGGCGGCGGGTTCCCGATCCCCATCAAGGCCGGCGGCGGTCTACTCGGGATCATCGTCCTGCTGGCCTCGATATTTCTGCCGAAGATCCTCGGCGGAGGACAGAGCGCGTCCAACGTGCCACAGCCACAGGCCGGGAGTGCAGCCGACGGGACGTGCAACAGCGAACTCGAATTGATCGTGTGCGGAGCAACGGTCGATGTCCAGACGTACTGGCAGGCCAACCTGCCGACGTTCTACGGCGTGGCCTACGAGAACACCAAGACCGTGTTCTTCACCGATGCGACCGACACCGGCTGCGGCCAGGCCACGTCGCAGACGGGCCCGTTCTACTGCCCGATCGATCGTCTCGTGTACCTCGATCTCGGGTTCATGCAGGCGCTCGAGCAGCAGCTCATCGGCAAGTCAACCGACCTCGCCGAGCAGTACATCGTTGCCCACGAGTACGGCCACCACGTCCAGAACCTCGTCGGTATCAACGACCAGGTGCAACAAGCCCAACAGAACGATCCGGGCCGGGCCAACCAATACTCGGTGGCAATGGAGTTGCAGGCCGACTGCTTCGCTGGCATGTGGGTCGGCGATGTCGCCAAGCGAGGCAAGCTCGATTCAGCCGACGAGATCAAGGAGGCGCTCGATGCTGCCGCCGGCGTCGGTGATGATCGGATTCAAGAAAAGACGCAAGGTCGGATCGACAAGGAAGCGTGGACACACGGCTCCGCCGAGCAGCGCCAGACATGGTTCACTCGCGGCTACAACTCCGGCGACGCGAAGCAGTGCGACACCTTCAGCGAAGTGCTGTAGGTTCCGCCGGCTCAGTGGCGGGCACAACGGCCATGGTGCTTCCCCCGAACCGGCGGTAGACCCACTCGAATGGTCCGATGCCGAAACGCTCCTGCCACAGCGCGGCCAGCACGATCGCAACTACCCAGAACCCACCGGCGAACGCCAACGCCACGTCGAGGCCAGCGGGCCGTATCAGCTCCCAGCGGATCACGACCAAGTCGAAGACCAGCGCGTGCAACAGATAGAGGGTCAGGGTCATGCGGCCCGCGGCCGCCAGTGCTCTTGTCACCCGGCTCGAACGTGTCGCATTGGCGATCCAGCCGATCACGCAGAAGGCCGCGATCGATGAACCGAGCGCGCTCAGCGTGTAGTTGAGACTGCGGCTACCAGGATCGGTGGCGAACATGCGAGAGCGGAGCACGGAGTCGTCGAACACGTGCCGAGCAAGGTAGGTCCCGGCAACCAGCAGCACACCTCCGGCAATGAGCACTCGACGCCATTCCTTCGTCAACGGCAGGTACCGCCCTAACACCATGCCGGCGCACAGGAACGCCAGCCACGGCAGCACGGGATGGGTGCCGTTGACGAAGGTGTCGAACAACAGACGGCGCGGCGAGCGGTAGTGGCCCACCGTGTACCAATCGACAAACAGCCATTTGGTGTCGTGTTTCGCGTCGACATCCCACCATTGGATCGCGGCCGCGGACAACGCGGCCAGAGTGCCGACGAGGACGAGCCATCGCGTCTTCAACTGGAAGAGCAGGGCACCGATGATGAAGAAGGCTCCATAGAAGAACAGGATCGTTCCGCTCCACACCCAGTCGAAGAAGAACCCGAAGCAGTAGAGAAGAAACCCGCGGCGGATCAATGTCCAACGGTCTGCGCTTCGCCGGGCGCGGTCGCCGGTGAGCCGTCCGGTGTTGGTCATCAAGGTGATGCCCATACCCGCGACCAACACGAAGGTGGCCGCGAACCGTGTCGACAACGGGCCCATCCAAGGGTCGAAGAAGTGGTTCACCACCGAGTCGCCGACCTGTCCGCCGCGGTTGATCAGGTAGCCGTGGTAGTTCATGACGGCGACACCGATCAACGCAATCGCGCGGGTGACGTCGAGATCGATCACACGGTCCTTCGTCGCTGTGCTCACATCCACTCGATCTCGTCGACATGAGTTGTGATCAACGGCCTCTGCACCTCAACACGATCGCCAACCGTCGGGCACTGGGTTCCGGCCGGAACGAACAGCATCGACGTGTGCATGTGCGGTGGTTCGAGGAGCCGCAGTCGAGCCCGGGCGAAGTGGAACGGACTGGAACCATCGGGCAGCGGAGCCACGCCGTGAGCCGAGCCGGCATCGACCAACACCAGATTTCCGTCTCCCAGCACCTCGGTCAGTTGATAGCCGGCGTGATCGCCGGCACCGACCTCGTGCACCGCCCTGACATCGGCGTGCAACTGCACGAAGGACTTGTCTCCGTGCCACAACGTGGTGCCGAGCCGCAACCGGAACTGCCGATCGGGATGACGCGCCCGAAGCTCACCGTACGAGTGCGGTTGCAGGTGGCTCAGCCACACCGGTCTCGCGACGTCGATGAGCGCCAGCCAGGCCTCGATTTCGGCAACACGGTCGACATCCGTGCCTGCCAGAGGGAGGTGCAGGGCATATCCGGCGATGTCGAGACCCTTCGCTGTCGCGGCGGACATCACGGCATCGACCTCGCTCGTGGACGCGCCATAACGGCGCATCGACGACTGCAGCTTGACGACCACCCGTCCCCGCCAAGCTGCCAATGCAGCGACGTCGTGCTCCGAGCCCACGGTCAGGATCGGCGCGATGCCTGTGGTCGGCGGAGGCGGTGCCGAGGCCGGCGTCAGGACCAGGGGTGTAACCCGTTCATCGACGTGGTCGAGCTCGTGGATGGTTCCGACACAGACGTAGTCGGCGAGGCCCTTCACCAGGGGGTGCAGCGTCGGTCTGCCAAAGCCGTATCCATTGCCCTTGACGACCGGGACCAATCCGTCGACGCTCGCCGATACGGCATCGACATGGGCTTTCCATGCGGCGCGTTGAACGGTCAGTCGCAGGGCCATGCCTCGCAAACGGTACCCGGTCGGCACCGCTCGAGGGGGTCCATCACCCTTCCGAGGTGGGGGCGCAGAGGCAAATCCGAGTTGTCCGATCGGATTTATCGGACTAGCGTTTTCGATGTGCGCAGGCTGCTCCGCTTTCCCAATCCGGTCAACGAGACGTCGGCGCGTCTGGTGGCCGCAGGAGTGATCGCGCAAGGTGTTGCCTTCCTCGCCCTTCGCCAATGGTGGGTGCTCGTTCCGTTGGCGTACGGCTTCGTGGCGAGGGTGCTCACTGGTCCACGGCTGAGCCCGTTGGGGCAGTTCGCGACCCGCGTGGTGACACCGCGGCTGCACATCGCCCATCGGTTCGTTCCGGGCCCGCCGAAACGCTTCGCCCAAGGTATGGGGGTCGTTTTCAGCACTGGGGCCTTGCTGTCGTGGGGTCTCGCAGCGCATGCGGTGGCGTACGGACTCATTGCGGCGCTTGTCGTGGCGGCGACGTTGGAGTCGGTCTTTGCCATCTGTCTTGGTTGCCTCGTGTTCAACCGGTTGATGCGTTGGGGGCTGATTCCCGCCGCGTTGTGCGCCGAATGCAACGACCTCAGCCGACAGCTCGTCCAGGCCAATTCGTGAACGTCGGCGCCAGCGCGCCGATGCTCCGTTGTTCGAGGGCCCCCAGCCACACGCCCGCACCGTAGGCAGCATCGTCGACCAAGCGCAGGGCGATGTACTTCAGGACCATGTTGTGCGGATCGGTATCGGGCCAGCGGTCAGCTAGCCAGTCGAGGGCCGCGGGAGCGGTTGCTGCAGCGAGGAGCGGGAGCCTTGCCCGTGGAACCAGCAGCGCTGTGAGCAATGTCAGCGGCCACCAGACGCGGGTCAGGGCGCTGGCAACCTGACGCCCGGCGTAGAGGTGACCGAGCCCGGCCAGCCGAATCGATTCCTGCGCCGGGAGGTCGTCGAGCTTGCGGCGCAGGGCGACGATCGTGCCTGCTGCAACGATCGCAGCAGCACCCGATCGCCGGGCGAGCACCAGCGCCCAGACAGCGGCGCTCCACCCGCTGATGCGCAGCGGCGCGACGGCACCGGGATGTTTGCGCTCGAGCGCGGCAGCGGAGCGACCGTAGGCGAGGCGTTGACGAACCAACCCAGCCAATGTCGAACGCGGCCGATGATGCACAGCGATCTGCGGCTCATAGCGGCACCGGTACCCGGCCTCGATCAAGCGCCACACCATGTCGACGTCCTCGCCGGTGCGAAGCATCTCGTCGAACCCGCCGATCGAGCGCAGCATCTCCGTGCGCACGACCAATGCTGCCGCGGGCACATAGCTGACCCTGGTACCCGGGGAGATGCGTGCTGACTCGCCCCCGAGATCAAGAGGTGATCTCGCGGTCTCGTACTTGGCCAGTGTCGACGTTCCCGCTCTTGACGCGACCCGCGGCGCCACGAGCGCAACCGAAGGGTCGTTGAAATGAGGCAGAAGCGCGTCGAGCCAATGGTCATCGACATCCACATCCGTATCGACGAAGGCGACCAGTGGCGTGCTCACCTCAGCCAGTCCGGCGTTGCGAGCCGCAGCGGGCCCGCGATTGTTGGCCAAGCGGATGATTCGACTTCCGACGATCGGCTGCAAGGGCGGATCGCTGGCGTCGTCGACGACGATCACTTCACCGTCGTGCATCAATCCACCTGGCAAGTCGTTGAACGCCGGAATTACCACGGTCACATCTGCCGTGCTGAACCCCGATTCGGTCGGATGGGGATGAATTGCGCCGGCGTCGACGAGACGATCGGTCAGCTTCTCGTGTTTCGGCGGGAGCGCCTCGTTCTGCTCGATCGCTTCGACGATCCGCTGGCCGGCCGGTGAGAGACGAAACAGACGCAACGGTGAGCCGGCGAGGACGACGCGTTCGTGTCGGCGATACGAACCGTCGAGTCGGAACGCGTTGGTCATGCTCGCCATTCGTCCACCGCTGCGACCAAGTCGATCGTCAATCGGGTCAGGAGGGCTTTGCCGTGGTTGGCGGTCGCCTTGCGCGGATCGCCGAGCACGCCGTTGGGGCTCACCGCGCGCACGCCGTTGGCCCGGATCTCGTCGATCAGGTCGACCAACGGTTCTGCTCGTCCGGCCTCCGCTTTCGTCATCCGAACCAGCGCAGGTGCGATGGCCAACATCATCGAGGTCTCCGATTCGCCGGCATGGGCGTCGCCATCTCGAATGTGTGGCCACCAGGCCATCACCCGCCTGCCTTCACCGAGCAGCTTGTCGACCGAGCGTTGCACCGGCTTCGCGTTGCCGCCGTGACCGTTGATCAACACGATGCCGCCGGACCAATCAGCGCTGCGGCCGAGCTCGACGATGAGGTGCTCGACGACGTCTGCACCGATCGACAGCGTGCCCGGAAATGCTGCGTGCTCGCCGCTGGAGCTCATGGTCAGCGTCGGGCCGATCCAGACATCTCCCGGCTCGAAGGAAGCAACCAGACTCTCGGCGAGCGCGTTGGCGATACGGGTGTCAGTGTCCAACGGCAGATGGGGCCCATGTTGCTCGAACGACCCGATCGGCACAGCGATGATCGGGCGAGGCGTCAGGTCCCACAGGTCGGTCCACGTGACATGGCCGAGCCGGCTGCTCACATCGCTCCCGTCTTCACGCCAGACCCGTGACGATCATCGTCATCGCCCGGTCGTAGACGTCGGGCCAGTCGATCGCGGTCGGTCCGACCTCTTTCAGTTCCAGGCTGACCACACCGTGGCATGTGGCCCACACCAGGGCCGCGGTCGACAGCGGATCGTTCGACCCCAGAGCGCCCGCCGTCATCGCCCGCTCGACGCGATCGGCGAGCAGACCGAGCGTGGTGCCGGCCAGCAGATGGGCTTCCGGTGTGGGCACGTAGTCGGGAACCACCCGGTCGAACATCACGGAGTAGAGCGTCGGGTTGTCGATGGCGAAGCGTCGATAGGCCAGCCCGCACGTCATGAGGTCGGCAACCGGGTCACTGGTCGCCGCAATCGATGTCATCCCGGCTGCCAACCGACGAAAGCCCTCGACGAAGAGGTGCTCGACCACACCGTCTTTGCCGCCGAACCGTGAATACACGTTCATCGTGCTGACGCCGGCAGCGTTGGCGATCCGTCGCACGGTCAGGGCGGCCGGGCCGTCGCTGGCCAACAGGTCGCTGGCGGCCTTGAGCAGGTCGGATCCAACGGAGTCGAGCTGCACCATGGGCGCAGGATAGTGGCGCTCAGCTGTGGCGGATGTCATGTGTCCTTCCTGATGACGCTGTGATAACTATGTTATAGCGGCGATCACCTGAACGTCGAACACCGAACACACCCCAAAGGATCGATCTCCGATGAACGAACTCCCGACCACCCCGGCTCGTGGCTCGAGCCGATCGCCGTGGCTCATCCTGGCTGTCCTGTGCGCGAGCGTTTTCATCATTGTCGTTGACGGCACGATCGTGAACGTGGCGCTGCCGACCTTCGTCCGCGAGCTCGGCGCGACCACCAGCCAACTGCAGTGGATCGTCGACGCGTACGTGTTGGTGTTCGCCGGCTTGCTGATGGCAGCGGGCAGCGTTGGCGATCGGGTCGGTCGCAAGGGGACGTTGTTGGTCGGGATGGCCGCGTTCGGAGCCACCTCGGTTCTGGCAGCGATGTCAACTACGCCCGGCCAGCTGATTGCCTGGCGAGCGGCGATGGGTGTTGGCGCGGCCTTGATCTTTCCGGCAACCTTGGCTCTGTTGGTCAACGTGTTCACCGAGGCCCGCCAACGAGCCGTCGCGATCTCGATCTGGGCAGCGACCAGTGGCCTCGCCGTTGCGCTCGGTCCCGTGACCGGAGGCTTTCTGCTCGAGCACTTCTTCTGGGGCTCGGTCTTCCTGGTCAACGTGCCGGTCATCGTGCTCGCCATGATCGCGATCTGGCGAATCGTGCCGACGTCACGCGACACGACCATCCGACGCTTCGATCCGATCGGCATCGGGCTGTCGATCGCCGGTGTCAGCGTGCTGGTGTGGGCCGTGATCGAAGGGCCGAAGCACGGCTGGACATCGTCGACGAGCGTCGTCGCCTTCGGGCTCGCGATCGCTCTCTTGACAACGTTCGTCCGATGGGAGCGGCGCATCGATCACCCGATGCTCGACGTCGCCGTCTTCACGAACATGCGCTTCACCGCCGGCAGCATTTCCGTGTCGTTCGCCTTCTTCGCGTTGTTTGGGTTCATCTTCATGGTGACGCAGTACTTCCAGTTCGTGCGCGGCTACGGCACCCTCGAGGCCGGGGTCCGTACGGTGCCGTTCGCCTTGTTCACCGGCATGGCCGCACCGCTCAGCGCCAAGCTGGCCGAACGATTCGGCACGAAGATCGTCGTCACAGCCGGGCTCGTGTCGATGGCGTTGGGGTTCGCATGGACGACTCGAGACACGACGACATCGTCGTACTGGATCGTGGTCGGCCAGATGTTCTTCATGGGCGGAGGTCTCGGCCTGGTCAACGCCCCAGCCACAGAAGCGATCATGGGTGCGCTGCCGCCTGCCAAGGCAGGCATCGGCTCAGCGGTCAACGACACCACGAGGGAGTTGGGCGGCACGCTGGGAGTCGCGATCATCGGCAGCCTGTTCGCCTCGGTGTACTCGTCGCGGCTCGGTGAGCTGCTGGCCGGCTCGGCCGTGCCCGCCAACGCTCAGCTGATCGCGCGCGACTCGGTTGGGGCGGGCATCGAGATTGCCCGGCGAGCGGGCGAGCAAGCCGGACCGCAGGCAGGTGCTGCAGTCAAGGCCGCGGTCGATTCGGCGTTCATCGAGGGGTTCCACGCCGGCTCGTGGGTGTCCGCCGCAGTTGTGATGGTCGGCGCGATGATCGCCCTTCGCTGGTTGCCGCGTCAGGCGTCCGAAACACACGAAATCCACGCAGGTCACGTGTCGCAGTCACTCAGCGAGGTAACCCCAGTCGTCTAGGACCTCGATGATCCGTCGCGCTGCATCTGGCGGGCTCGCCTCGACGGTCTCGCCGGGCTGCGGCGCGGCGGACGCATCGGTGAGGGCCCGCAGGCGATCGAGCGCAGTGGCTCCCGCCGGTGCAGCCAGCACGCGTGCGCGAGGACGGTACGGCCGCACCACGACGCCCGACATGACGCCGGAAGTGCTGCCTGTCGAAGCCGGCGGCCTGCCGTATGGCAACACGTCCGCGGTCTGGGCCGCGACGGCGGCCCGCAGGGACGCTCTGCGCAGGCGAGCGACCGAGCCCTCCACCGAGAGCACGCAGGGGCCGGTCACGCGCAGCACTTCGCGGCGACCTCCGTCGAGCCGCCGGGTGACTCGCAACGGATCGATGAACTCGACACCGACAACTCCGAGAGCTTGTTGTCGCTCGAGCAGTGCGGCCAGAAATGCGGGAACGCTGCCGGAGCCGCGGTCCGCCGAATAGTCGCCGCACCACACAGCGGTACTGTGCGCCACCACCGGGCTCAGGGCCGCCGCGACAGCCGCGCTGTCCATCTCGGCGGACGCATCGATGCGTACGGCCGTCTTCACTCCGCATGCCAACGCGTCACGCAGGCAACGATCGGCAGCCGGCCCGCCGACTGTAACGGCAAGGACGGAGCTACCGCTCGATTCTCCGTGGCGCAACGCCATTTCGACAGCGGCCTCATCCGCGGCCGACACTCCCGAGACTGCCGCGTCACCGATCCATTTGATGCACACCGCGATCATCAGGTGCTCCGGAAGACGACGCCGAATCCACCCCTCGGGGTACGACCAACTGATGGCGCCCTCGTTGTTACACACCAGGTAGCAGGTGCCGCACTCGAAGCACTGTTCGTAGTTGAAGAGAATGCCGCCGTCGCTGGTCGGGACGAACAGATCGGCCGGGCAGGCAACGATGCATGCCAGCGTGCTGCAATCGGCGCAGACCTTGCCATCGACGACGATGTGCGGCTTCTCGCTAACTTTGAACTCGACAGTGTCCATGCGATCACCGAAGGACGTTTCGGGCCACAGCGGATCGCGTTCGGTCATCCGAAGCTCCTGAACGCATCATGGCCGTCGCGCACGAGGCCGCGCAGGTGCACGCCGGCGCGCTTGCGCTCTTCGTGGAAGATCCGCCGCAGACCCGGCTTGGCCAGCGGGTTGTCGACGCGGAACATGCGCTCGGCAATACCTGTGATCATCGACGGATAGAGATGCTGGACCCGGTCGCTGAGAACGAGTTGTGGGGCTCGACGCAGCTTGCGATGGTCGCGCAGGACGAACGTATCGCTGAGCCTGCGCGCGTACCCGCGGAGGCCGCGCTGGCTGACGTCGCCATCGGCGATCGCTTCGACTGCCGTCTGACCGGCATACATACCGCTGGCGATCGCGAAGTTGACACCCTCCAACCAGATGCCGGCGGCGAGGCACAGCGCGGCAGCATCACCGGCGACCAACAGACCGTTGCCCGTCATCTCAGGCATCATCGACAGACCGGCTTCGGGGATGAGGTGCGCCGAGTACTCGTGCAACTCGCCGCCCTCGACCAACGGAGCGATCGCCGAGTGACGTTTCATTGCGGCGATGATTTCTTCGGGTCGTGTCTTCTGGGCGGCGAGCTTGGTCAGCTTCAAGACCACGCCAACGGCGATCGTCTCGAGGTTGGTGTAGACAAAGCCGCCGCCGTTGACCCCGCCTGTGCAGCCGATGATCTCGATGTCGACGCCCTCACGACCGCGCACGCCGAAGCGCTCGTCGATCACTTGCTTCGGAAGGGACAGTGTCTCCTTGACCCCGAGGGTGAAGTTCTTGGCGTTTGGTGTCCCGTAGAGCCCGGCCTCTTTGGCGACGAAACTGTTGACTCCGTCACAGGCGATCACGACTGATGCTGTGACGTCCCCGTCGGGCCGGTCCGTGCGCACGCCCGTCACGCGCCCTCCGGACCGACGTGACGAGTCGCGCAGCAGTCCGGTCACGGTCGTGTCGCAAAGCAACGTCGCCCCAGCGGCGACGGCATGGTCGGCCAGCCAGCGATCGAACTCGGGACGGTATGCCGTTGCGCCGTTGTAGGGCGGCGCGGCCCAGGCGTCGTTGCGGAAGTCGAGCGACAGGGACTGATTGTCCGTCAGGAGCATCGTCGACCGGCGGGTGACCCATCGTTGGATCGGGGCCTCCTCCCACCACTCCGGGATCAGATCGTCGAGGATTCGTGGATACACGACGCCGCCGTACATGTTCTTGCTGCCCGCGAACGGACCACGCTCCAGCAGCAGCGTGCGCAGTCCGGCGCGTGCTGCTTCGATCGCGGCGCACGACCCGGCGGGACCGGCCCCGACGATCACCACGTCGTAGTCGGTGTCAGTCATCGTGAGCGCCCGTGCGTTGCAGCAGTTGGTCCAGCATTTCGTCGAGCACTTGATTGGCGTCGGCGATGACAGCCAGGTCGGCGAGTTGCATCATCGGACAGTGGGGGTCGGTGTTGACGCAGATGATGTGATCGGGTTGCCCGAGACCCGTGGTGTGCTGCACCGCGCCGCTGATTCCGAACGCGATGTACAACCTCGGATCGACGATCACGCCGGTGGTACCGATCTGACGCTCGTGACCCACCCAGCCACGATCGGTCACGACTCGGGTGGCCCCGACGCTGGCTCCGAGGAGCGCACCCAGCGCGACGAGCTGTTCGAATCGACGCGGGTCGTCGAGACCGGCTCCACCGGCGACTATTCGGTCGGCTTCCGAGAGATCGATCGTGGCCGCGTCCGGGGGGAGCAACTGCTCGACGGTCGCATCGTTGCGCGCAGCGACAACCGCCGTGACATTGCGAACGGTCGCCGTGCCTTCGACTCGGTCCACCCCGCGCACTCCGGGTTGCAGGGTGGCCACGAAGATCGAAGCCGGTTGCCGCGAATGCAGTTCGGCACCACCGCGTCTGATCAGATCGACCTTCGACGGGGAGACGCTCATCGCCAACGCGTACAAAGGTCGTTGCAGCTGTGCGGCCAACCGCGGCGCCAGGTCACGACCGTCGGGTGAGGCGGGCAAAACGAGGATCGGTTCGTCGACAAGATGCGCTGCCAGGGCCTCGGCCCATCCGCCCGGTCCGAACCCGCCGACCTCGATGGTGGTCAGCTCACGGGCGACGCCATGCAGTTGGTCTGCGGCGGATCGGGTACCTGACCCGACGAGGGTGCCCCTGCCGCCACACTCGGAGATGGTCTCGTCGGCGCCCGCGGGCAACTGCCCATCGCGCACAACGATCACGGCAAGCATCGCAGTCAGGCTAAACGGCCGGGCTCGCGGGTGAGCGTCTTCTCCAAGCACAGGGATCTCGCCGACCCGGCGTTGTCGTGCTTGCACGGTCGCACGAAGAACCCGAACTTCTCGTAGGCGACGAGTTGCGTTGCCCCGGTGTGCAGACAGAGCCGTTGCGCGCCGGCGGTCGCCGCCGCAGCTTCGAGCTCGGCGACGATCGCCGCGCCCAACCGCACGCCCCGAGCGGATCGAGAGACATGGATGCGGTCGATGTGAGCCGTTTCCTCATCCACTCGCCGATAGGTCCCGAACGCTTCGGCTACATCGTCGAGCTCGCCGACGACCGCTGCCTCGATGTCGCCGCCAATGTGCTCACCCTCGTTGTCGACTTGCAGTGTCATCCGTCGGACCCTCGGGTCGTCTGGCCCGACGCGGTCGGTGATCAATGTGGGATGGTTCTGCCCCATACGGAACGCATACGGCGAAGCACCAAACGCTTCGATGAACTCCAGCCGTCGCTTGGCGTCGTCCGTGGTGGGCAGCTGACCGGCATGCAGCCACCACAGAGCGGTTCTCGTGGACCCCTCGACGAACCATTCGGTGCGTCGCCGTAAGTAGTCGCGATGTAGTCCCCGGAAGGCGAAGGCCTTCAGCGCATCGACCGACTCCCACACCGTGAGGTTGACGATCATCAACGGATCGTCGAAGACCTTGATGTCGGTTGCATCCCCACCGTCCGACTGAAGGCGCCAAACGAAGCCCGGCGACTGCTCACCCGCGCCGTTCACCGATGGGAGGGCCTCGACGAAATCGGCCGTGCGCGGGTCGTCCAGCGGATGCCGCAACGTTGCGACGTTCAGTTGCACCAGATGTCGTTGCATCGCGCTCAGCCGGCGGCCGCCGTTGCGGTCGCAGCCGCCTTGCGACGCTTCTTCCTGACGTGACGAGCGACCTCGATCACAACATTGGTACCTATCGCCATGCTGAACGCGAGGAGGAACGCCTTGGTGTGGCTGTCTTCAAAGGCCGCGCCACCGATGTAGCCGAGCATTGAGGCGTAGGTCGCCCAGATGATCGTGGCCACCGCGACCCAACGGATGAACCAGGCTCGTTTCTGGCGGGTGATGCCGCTCAACAGCGTCAGCGCTGTTCGGCCGCCGGGCACGAACCGTGCGGTGATGAGCAACAGGCCGCCGCGCTGGTGAATCTGGCTCTGCGCCCACGCCAGCTTTGTGGCGAACTTCGGTTTTCGCTCCGCGCGACGGCGGAACCGGCCGCTGGCTCGCAGGCCGATGAGGTATGCCGAGTTGTCGCCGAGAAAGGCCCCCACCGCACCCGCTGCGATCACTGCGTAGATGGATTGAGTGCCCTGGCTGGCAGCAACGCCGCCGATGATCACGCACGTCTCGCTGGGCACCACGGGGATGACCGAATCGAGATAGGCGACCACCAGGATGATGAGCAGGAACCACCAGTGGCTGGAGATCCGATCGAGCCAGTCGGTGAAGTCGGTGATGATTCCGGCAGTCATGCTCCGCGCAGACTACCGAGCCGTGAGGGCGGCCCGAATTGCTCTGGCCCGGGTCTCGGCCTCGATCGGCGTGGCGCCTGTCACCGTCAAGTGACCCATCTTGCGCCCAGGTCGTGCGGCCGCCTTGCCGTACAGGTGCAACGACGCGTGCGGATCGGCGAGAACTGCTGACCAGTCCGGCCCGCCGCCGGCCCACAGATCACCGAGCAGATTGACCATTGCCACGGCTGGAGCGGAGATCGAGGGATCACCGAGGCCGACACCGCACACGGCGCGCACCTGCTGCTCGAACTGGCTGGTCCTGGCTGCATCCAGCGTCCAGTGGCCGCTGTTGTGCGGACGTGGCGCCAGCTCGTTGACCAGCAGCTGGCCGCCGACGATGAACATCTCGACGGCCAACACCCCGACGTAGTCGAGGGCCGCTGCGATGTCGGCGCCGAGCTCGGCTGCCCCAGGCGTGTTGCACGGGACGACGGTGCAATCGAGGATCCCGTTCACATGGGTGTTGTGGGCGGTCGGAAACGTAGCGACCTGTCCGCGATCGTCGCGGGCGAGAACGACCGACACCTCGCCGTCCAGGGTCAGCCGCTGCTCCAGGACACACAGTCGGCGGCCGAGCTCGTTCCAGCCGGCGAGCAGTTGATCGTGACTCGAGATGGCCAGCTGCCCCTTCCCGTCGTAACCCAGGCGAGCGGTCTTCAGGATGGCCGGATAGTCGAAGGCGGCGGCTGTGCCCACGTCGTCGTCGCTCTCGATCGTCTTGTACGGAGCAATCGGGACTCCCGCGTTCCGCAGGAACGACTTCTCCGCCCGACGGTCCTGAGCGATCGCCACAGCCGACGGTGACGGGTGCACGGTCGTGTGCTGTGTGAGCCATTGCATGCTTGCCGCCGGCGGGTTCTCGAACTCCGTGGTCACGACGGCGCATGCAGATGCCAGGTGCCGAAGTGCGGACTCGTCGTCGAACCCGGCGACGATGTGCTCGTCCGCGATCTTGCCTGCCGGCGAATCCGCATCAGGTTCGAGCACCATGGTTCCGTAGCCCATCGTCCTCGCCGCGATGACGAAGTAGCGGCCGAGCTGGCCACCTCCGAGGATCCCGAGTGTGGCGGGCGGGGTGATCATTGCGGGGGAAGCACACCCGCTGCGGCGTCGTCGTGACGTTGCCGGCGGTAGGCGTCGAGCGCGCTCGACAACTGGGAGTCAGCTTCCGCCAGGACCGCCACCGCGAACAGTGCAGCGTTGGTCGCGCCGGCTTCGCCGATCGCGAATGTTGCGACCGGAACGCCCGCGGGCATCTGCACGATCGAGTACAGGGAATCCTGCCCGCCGAGGTGCCTGGAGGCTATGGGCACACCGAGAACCGGCACAGTGGTCTTCGCAGCGAGCATTCCGGGCAGGTGCGCTGCTCCGCCCGCACCGGCAATGATCACGCGCAGCCCACGCTGCCGTGCCGAGTCCGCATAGCTGAACATCTCATCAGGCATCCGGTGCGCGGACAACACCCGCACTTCATGGGCAACCCCGAAGCGCTGGAGCACATCGACGGCCTTGCTCATCGTCGGCCAGTCACTGGTCGATCCCATCACAACTCCGACCAGGAGATCCTCGTTCACCGCGTCAGTATTGCATCGGAGTGTTTGCAGCCACCCCGTGCGCGCCCGAAACACTCCATCGGGCAACCGGCGCGGCGCCCGCGCGGTCGCCTTCGATCACGGCCGCATGAGCGCGGCGAGGTGCCACGCAATCGCCGACCCGTTCGACGCTGATGGCGGTCGCGCTGAGCTCGTGATAGAGCCACTCGACCGGGTTCGGCGCAACGGCCAGGACGACCCAGTCAGGCGTGCGCGTCGTGTTGGTGCCAGTCGGATGATGTAGCAGGTTGAGTGTGCGGCGCGGGGATGCGTCGTCCATACCCATGGCGACGAGGTCGGTCGACTGGGTGATGCCCTTCGCGTTCGCCCGCATCCACCAGTTCTCCATGTCGAGGGTGATGCCGAGGTCCTGTCCCACGATCATGCCGTTGGTGATGATCTCGACGCTGCAGCCGCGATCCGCCAGTAGCTCCGCTACGGACGTGGCTTGGTGAAACCCGAGCTCATCGATCACGACGACGTTGCCCGAGGGATTCGCGCTCCCGTCCAACACGGCGCGCACATCGACCACTCGATCCGCATCGGCAGGCACCCACCAAGGCCGCTGCGGCTCGGCACCGGTGGCGACGATCACGCGGTCAGGTTTCTGCTCGGCGATCAGGTCGAGCCCGACGCTGACGTCGTACTCGATGGTCACTCCGAGTCGCCGGCATTCGGTGAGCTGATTGCGGATGATGTCGCCGAGCTCGGCACGGTTCGGCACCAAGGCCGCCAGCCGCACCTGCCCGCCAGCATGGCGTTCCTTCTCGTACACCGTCACGCGATGCCCAGCACCCGCCGCAGCGATCGCCGCCTGCAACCCACCCGGCCCCGCGCCAATGACCATCACAATGGTCGGGACTGGCCTCCGCTTCGCTTCGGCTGCTCCCTCCGTGCGGCTCGCTGGCGCTTCCCTCGCCGCCTCCCGTCCGGTCGTTGGGTTTTCTATGCAGCCGAGCCAGCGGTTGAGGCCCATTCGGCCTACGCATTCCTGGTTGCACGACAGGCACAAGCGGATGTCGTCGGTCGCGCCGGCTTTGGCCTTCGCGGCGAAGTCGGCATCGGCAATCTGACCGCGAACGATGCCGAC
>JANMMQ010000062.1:0-2534 GCA_031373465.1 Ilumatobacteraceae bacterium
CTCACCAGCGCGACGCTGCCTGCGTCACTGGCCCACAGAGTTGGTCTTACGGATGGGTCGTACTCCCAGATCGATGTCGGCAGCCCGTTCGATTACGGCACCAACGCTCTCCTGTACTGCGCACTCCACCTGCCTGACCCGCGCTCTGCTCAGTTCGCGTCTTCCGTGCACGACGAGTTGGCTGCGTTGATCACTGCTGCCGGAGGCCGCACGTTGGCGTTGTTCACGAGTTGGAAGGCGATGGACGCGGCTGCGGCGGCCCTGAAGGATCGGGTCGATGTGCGGATCCTGACCCAGCGCGATTTCCCGAAGACCGCCTTGGTGAAGGCGTTCACAGACGACGAATCGTCGTGCCTGTTCGCCACCGCAGGGTTTTTCCAGGGGGTGGATATACCTGGTCGAACGTTGTCACTGGTAACTATCGACCGTATCCCGTTCCCCCGACCCGACGATCCCCTGCTGACAGCCCGTCGAGAGCTCTTGGGGGCGGCGGCGTTCGGTGAGATCGATCTGCCGCGCGCGGCGATGCTGCTCGCCCAGGCAACCGGACGGCTCATCCGCAACGCCACGGATCGAGGAGTGGTTGCGGTCTTCGACCCACGCCTCGGAAAGGCCAGTTACCGGTGGCAAGTCGTGAATGCGTTGCCGCCGATGCGCCGCACCCGTGAGCGCGCCGACGTCGAGGCGTTTCTTCGGGAGATCACCGCCTAGGCGATTACAGTCGGCCGTCGTGGGGCAACTCGTCAAGGTCGCGATCGCCGGTGGGATCGCCACGATCACCCTCGACTCCCCCGCCAACCGCAATGCCCTGTCGCAGCAGTTGCTCGCCGACCTTCACGGCTCGCTCGATGCCGCCGAGCAGGGCGGCGCCCGGGCGATCATTCTCACCCACACCCCTCCCGTCTTCTGCGCCGGCGCCGACCTGAAGGAACGGGCGGCGGGCAAGGTCGACTCGACCTCGTTCGTCCAGGCGATCGAGCGCATCGGGCAGATGTCGGCACCCGTCGTCGCCGCAGTCGATGGTCCGGTGCGCGCCGGTGGGATCGGGTTGATGGCGGCGTGCGACCTCGTGGTTGTCAACTCCGCGATCACGTTTGCATTCACGGAGGTCCGCATCGGGGTCGCCCCGGCTATCGTCACGGCACCGGTCCTGCAACGGTGTGGCTGGTCGAAGCTGGCGTCCCCCTACCTCACCGGAGAGGAGTTCGACAGCGCCGCTGCGCTCGACATGGGGCTGGTCACCCACGTCACGCAAGACGTGGCGACGACAGTGGCCGAGTTGACGAGAAAGCTCCTGCTCGGCGGGCCCCAAGCGCTGGCCGCGACCAAAGCTCTCCTCCGCCGGCCTCACAGCATGCAGGAGCTCCAGGCCATGTCGGAATCGCTGTTCACGAGTGAAGAGGGTCGCGAAGGCATGGCCGCTTTCGCAGAGAAACGGGCACCGAGCTGGATCGAGTAAGTCGAGGTCAGGGCAGCAGGCGGTAGCCGATACCGCGCGCGGTGACGATCAGCTTCGGCTCGTCGGGCTGGTCTTCGATCTTGACTCGCAACCTGCGTACGTGGGCGTCGACAAGCCGGCTATCGCCGAGGTACTCGTACCCCCACACGCGTTCCAGGAGCTGATCGCGCGAAAGCACCATTCCGACGTGGTCGGCGAACTCGCACAGGAGCCGGAACTCCGTCTTGGTCAGGCTCAGTTCACGTCCGGCTTTGAGCGCAATCCCCTGCTGACGGCGCAACTCGACGTCGCCGAAGCGGCTGGCCGGGGCAAACGACGGCACGTCGTGCAGGTGGACGCGACGCAGGGCGGCTCGAATCCGGGCTGCCAGCTCCTTGGGGACGACTGGTTTGGTGACGTAATCGTCGGCGCCAGCCTCGAGGCCGGCGACCAGGTCGTAGGTATCAGCCTGTGCCGTGACGATGATGATGGGCACGATGCTGGTGGCGCGCAGGTTTCGGCACACCTCGAACCCGCTCATGTCTGGCAGCCGGAGATCCAGAAGCACTAAGTCAGGCTCCCTATCGGCGAACGCAGCCAGCCCCGACCTGCCGTCCTCCGCCTCGCGGACCTCGTACCCCTCGTCCTCGAGGGCGAGGCTCAGCGCCAGCCGAATGGCATCGTCGTCTTCGATGAACAACAAAGAGTGCACTTCGAGAACCTATTTCCCCCGTCAAACTTACTGCCAGTGGTCATTCTGTTACAGAAAACGCACAGACGTCGCGTTGTCCTGTCACATTGGTCCGTCACGATAGCCACTGTTCACGCTGCCCCGGTGGGGTACCTACCTCCCCCTGGTACTCCACCGGCAGCGAGAAAACGTGCGGGCAGCACATCCTTCTGAGCCGTTCTCTTGACAGTTCCGCTCCCAGCCTCATCCAGCCGAACGGTGAGTCCGTCCAACGTAGGAGCCTGCAGTGTTGACACCCATTCTCACAGCGCATACGGATACCTGTCGGCATATCACGATGATCTCGGTCGCCGGGCCAATCGTCAGCCGTGAGCAAGCGATGTCCATCCGCAGCACGTGCCTCAT
>JANMMQ010000098.1:0-23429 GCA_031373465.1 Ilumatobacteraceae bacterium
AGCGACGAGCACTCGTTCGAAGATCTCGGCCTCGCCGCGCACGTCGAGCTGCGCGGTCGGCTCATCGAGCAACACCACGCCGGCGCCTTGCTGCACGGCACACAGTGCCCGAGCGAGGGCGATGCGCTGCCACTGACCGCCCGAGAGGTCGGTCCCGCCCGCATATCCCTTCGACAGGATCGTGTCGAGATCGCCACTGGCCAGGTCCGAGCCGCCTGCCGCTGCCAGGGCGGCGCGAATGACGTCATCGGGCGCGCCCGTCGGCGCGACGTTGTTGCGCAGGGACAACTCGAAGTGGATGAAGTCCTGGAAGACGGCGGTCACCTGGGATCGCCACGCTGTCAACTCGAGAGAGGCCAGCGGCCGTCCATCGACGAGGATCGTTCCAGCGGTGGTGTCGTACAGCCGGCACAGCAGTTTGGCGAGCGTGGTTTTGCCGGCACCGTTCTGCCCGACGATGGCCATCGAGGTACCGGCCGGGATGGTGAGGTCGAAGCCATCGAGAACCGGCCGCCCGCCGTCGGTGTAGACGAAGGACACGTCACGAAACTCGATCTCTTTCGGACCACTGCCCGGGACCGTCGATCCCTCGGCCAGTGCGCCACTGGCAACGGAGGTCTCAACGCGTGCCAGCGCGGCGACTGGAGCCGCCGCACCGTCCATCGCCCAGTTCAACCCACCGAAGGCGATCGACGAGACACCGATGGCCGCCTGGACGAAGACCACCACCCGCGCCGTGCTCAGCGTTGCATCGGCAGCGCCATTCGCCAACAGCCAGAAGACGACGAGGTTGGCGATCAACACGATCGCCAAGCACGTCAGCACCGACTTCTCGCGCAACCGAGTTGCCTGGTACTGCAGGTCGTACAGGCGGCGGCGGGTCGACACGAATCGTTCCGTGACCCACCCGGCGAGCCCGAAGAACCGCAACTCCTTTGCGGGCGCGGCGTCAACCGCAAGGCGGTACGAGTACTCGGCGTGACGTTGAGCCTTGCGAACCTCATCCGTGTTGCGGTCCTTCCACACACCGCTCTCGCGTAGAAGCCAATGCGTGGCCAACCACGCGGTGGCGAGGAGCAATGATGCCCACCAGTGGAAGTCCGCGAGCAGGAGGGCTGCACTGAAGCCGACAACGAGATCGACGAGACCTCCGGCGATGAAGTCCATCGATATCTCCAGCGGCGGGCCCATCATCCCGAGGTCGAAGTCGCGGGCCATCGTCAGGTCGGTGGTCAGTTCGGCGCGCTCGAGGTGGGCGATACCGGGTGGCGCGACGCAAACGGAGATGAGTCGGTCGTACAGGTGTGCCGCCATCCGCCCACCGAGGTTGGCCGAGACAACTTGATGCAGCGGCTGTGAGACAAGCAACAGGGTGAACGACACACCGACCATGGTCAACGGACCGGCCAACGATGTGCCACGAGTGATTGCGCTGACCAACCAGCCGAAAGCCACCGACGTGACGGCCGGTAGAGCGCCCCGCAGCACGATGAGCACCCACCACCCGATGGCGTACGCCGGAGCAGCGCGACGCAAGGCGCGAAAGAACTGCCACTCCTGCCGTCGCCGCAACCCATCCATCATCTTGTCCACCTTTTCACTTTTCGGTCACCTCCGAGGTCTCATCGCTCGAACGCGGCAGAATCCGTCGTGCCTATCATCTCCGCTGAACGGAGGACTATGCGCGACCTCGGATCCGTGATCGTCGGCATCGACAACGGCGGGACGAAGAACAACGTGACGGTTCTCGACGAGTCCGGCGAGTTCCTCATCGACCGGATGATCGAAGTTCCCAGCCGGGTTATGGAGGGCACGGCAGCCGCGCTCGAAGCACTGACCGCTGCGTTCCTGCTGGGTCTCGAGGTCACCGGGACTCGTCGCGCCGATGTTCGCGCCGTGGGTCTCGACACACCGGGTCCGGCATCGGCAGAGGGAGTCATCTCCTCCAGAGGGGCGACGAACTTCGCCCTCCCCGAATGGTGGGGGTTCGACGTGCGCGGCGCACTGGAGCTGGTCCTCGGGATTCCCGTCGTCTACAGCAACGCCGGCAACGCCGCTGCGCTCTACGCCCACTACGCCTACTACGGAGAGAAGGCGTTGCGCCGGTCGTCGGTCAGCGCGATCGTCGGCACCGGGCTCGGCGGCGGAGTGATCGAGGGCGGCTCGGTCGTGCGCGGCGCAGCAGGCATGGCCGGCGAGCTCGGCCATGTACACATCCCGATGCACGGGCTGCTCGATGAGGGCCAGCCGTTGCCGGGCTGCAACTGCGGTTTCTTCGGCGACGTCGAGAGCGTGGCCTCACTGACCGGCATTCGCCGCAACCTGCTGCCGTACTGGCTCACGAGGTATCCCGACCATGATCTCTCGGCCCTGCCGATCGACGTGGCGGCCAAAGAGCTGCGGAGCTACGGCGAGCGCGGCGACGAGATGGCCCGCAAGGTGTTCGAGCAGCAGGCGATGGCGATCGGCCGCCTGTTCACGATCGCCGCTAATTTCACCGACCCCAACGCGTATTTCGTCGGCGGCGGAGTGGTCGAGACCGCGCCGGAGTTTCGCGACTGGTACCTGTCGGTGGTGCGCAGCAGCACCGAACTACGCGCTGAGCAACTCGACGTCGCCGAGTTCTCGCTGGTGCCGGACCTCGACATGGCCGGCGCCCGCGGCGCTGCAGTCGCTGCCAGAAGCGCGTTTCCTAGCTGACCTCACCACGACCCCGAACTCCCGCCACCGCCGCCGCCCCCGACGCTTCCGCCGGAGAAGCCACTGGACGAACCGCCGGAGCCACCCGACGGTGCGGGCGCGCTGCGTGTGCTGTCGAACGACGAGCCCATGCTGTACACCCACATCGGGCTGGCGAGGTTCATCTCCGGTGCAGGAACGTTGCTGTTGGCCAACGCCCTGCCCCACGCATCGGCTGCGCCCAGCGCAACGGCCCACGCGCTGTATTCACGCAACAGCCCTTGCTTCCAGGCCCAGTCGACGTGCTTGCCCTCACTCGCGGCGAGGAACCGGCGGAAGGATTCGGCGCGCAGCGTCAGCGCCGAGCCGGTCGCGGTGCGCGCCGGCAGCATGACCGCGTACACGAAGTGGGCGAAGATGAATGGGACGACGACGGCAAAGACCAGGGCCGCGATCGGGTTTCGGATCGCGCCGAACAGGGCGGTGATCAACGAGCCGGCTCCGAAGAAGATGAAGAGGACGACTGCCAAGCCGACGTATTTCGTCGCCGAGCCACCCTGTCGCATGCTTCCCGGTGGAAGCCGCTTCCACCAGCCCGAATCGGCGATGCTCTGGCGCTCCTTTGCCCAGATCTCGTTCCACGCCTGTCCGAAGTTGGCGTTGTACGTGCCGAGTGCCAACTCGTCGTTGTGATCGAGCAACTGGTCGATCAACGCTCTCGTGTCGGCATCGACGCGGTCGAGGTGCGGCCCGCGGCGGAGGACGAGCCCGCCGTCTTCCTGGGTCAACGTGATCGCATCCTTGGCGACAAGACCCGAGATCCACGAGGCAACCGTCGAACGATCGACTCGCTCGTTCACCAGGACGGCGGCCTGCCAGGGCGCGATTCCTTTCGGCGGCACGAACTCGATCGTGGCCAGGTCGTCCATCTTGCTGTCAGGCACCATTCGCACGTCGGATCGGGGTGCGTCGCCGATCGGCGACGGCAACGACCCGTACGCGGCATCGGCAGCTCCTCCCGCGAACACTTCGTTGCGACCCCTGCGCCGCGCCGATGCATAGACCGCACCGACAGTGATGAGACCAAGCGGGATCGTCGCGAGCGCGAGCGCCAAACGGTGATCGGGCCGCCGTTTGGGCAGCGGCGGGTCGGGTGTTCTCTCGATGGGGAGACGACCGGTGATCGTGCCCCCGATCGTGATGCCCTCATGGGGTTTGAGCGGGCTGATGACGGCGCGGTAGAGGTTGCCGACTCGGGCCAGCGTGCACCCGCCGGACGTTCCGGTGCCGCCGACACTGCACTTCGGATTCGCAAGGGCGAACCCGGTGACGACCAACTCGAACCTGCGTGTCTCGAGAGTCTCGTCGGTACCGATGATGTCGAGAGCGAGCTGACCGGTGGACATTCGCGCCGCCGGCAAGGTGTACGAGAGGATGTACCGGTGCTGGCCCCTGACGGTCTTGTTGGGATCCCCGAGACGGATCCGGACGCGCGGGCCCTGCTCGGTGTTCACGGGAGTCACCTCGACATCGGCGTTCGCATCCGGCGACGAGGCTTCGATGTCGATCGGGACGCCGAAGTCCGTCGGGATGAGCCGTTCGTAGCCGTGACGGTCGTTGCTGCCGAAGTCCTCGTCCACAACTTCGCGGATCCTCACACCGTCGATATTCGCCGGCTGCACGGTGACTACCTTCTGATCGAAGCGCTCACCCGAATCGCTACCGATCACGCCTGCCGCCGCGAGCAGCGCCGTGCCCGCAACGGAACCAAGGGCGACGACGTGGCGCCATACACCGATCCTTCCGAGCATGGGCGCCAGTCTGCCGCTGCTAACCCCCGAATGCCTCTATGTGCTTGGCGGTATCTAGGTAATGCCGCAACCGGCTGACCTTTCCATCAGCGTCGAAGGTCCACAGATGGACCTCCTCGTCGCGGTACGACCGGCCACCGCACTGCGGAAGGTTGGCCTCGATCACAAAGGTGACGGCCACCTCGTTGCCGCCTTCCAGCATGTTGAGGATCTTCAGGTCGACGATCTCCATCTGGCCGGCCGCAGCAAAGAACCCTGCTACGGCATCTCTGCTCGAGTACGGCTGCAGCCACGGCACACCGGCGGCGACCGCGCGATTGTCCGCCCATTGCTCCCACTGCACGTCATCGGCAAGGTGGCTGAGGAAAGAAGGCACGTCACCGGCACTGAACGCTTCGTAGAGAGCCTGAACGGTTGGTAGGTTGCTCATCGTCGCTCCTATCGATTTGGCTACAGCCATCGTTCGTTCCCCAAGTCCTCGCGGATCACGCCCGTGACGCTCAGTGCCGCGGATCGCGATCGCGTGCGCACAGCGATCCAGAGCGAGCGCGACCGAATGGTCGATCAGATCGCCAATCTTCGAACGAGCGTTGCGGCGATCGTCGACGCGGTCGGACTGACATCAACCGACGACGAGCACGATCCGGAAGGGACGACCATCGCCTATGAGCGAGCGCAGGTGTCGGCGCTTCTCCATCAAGCGGAGGAGGACCTACTAGCTCTGGACACCAATCTCGCCCTCGTCGACGACTCGACCATCAACACGTGCGAGTCCTGCGGCGGGGAGATCGCTCTCGAGCGCCTGATCGCCCTACCCGGCACGCGCCTCTGCATCACCTGCGCCACCTGACGCAAACGAGTGTTTCGCGCCCGCCCGGGTTTGCCGGAAACACTCGTATGAGCCGCCGCAGGACGGAAACACTCGGACAGGGTTGGGTGGTCAGCCGCGGCCGGCGAAGGGCATGCCCGCGGCCATGACCGTCATGAACAGCACGGTCGAACCGGAAGGAAGGCTGGCCATGTAGCGGACTGCACGAGCCGCATCATCGACGTCCATCACCGGCTCCGGCCGGCGGGTGCCGTCGGGTTGAGGAACGCCGTCGTGCATCCGCGCCGTCATGGGTGTCTCGGCGTTGCCGATGTCGATCTGACCGCACGTGATCCCATGGGCGCGGCCGTCGAGAGCGATCGACTTGGTCAACCCGGTGATCGCGTGCTTGGTTGCGGTGTAGGGACCCGAGTTCGGGCGGGGTGTGTGGGCCGAGATCGAACCGTTGTTGATGATCCGGCCTCCCGACGGATCCTGGCTCTTCATCCTCCGGATCGCCCGCTGCGCACACAGGAAGGAGCCGGTGAGATTCGTGTCGACCGCTCGCTGCCAGTCAGTGAGCTTCAACTCGTCGAGCGGGACTGCCGGCGCACCAACCCCCGCATTGTTGAAGAGCAGGTCCAGCCGGCCGAACCGTTCATCTAACGCCGAGAACAGCGCGTCGACACTGCTGACATCGCGCACGTCTGTCGGCTGCACGAGGTGATCACCGGCAATCAACGCTGCCGTCTCCTGCAATGCATCCGGCCTGCGACCTGCCAGCACGACGCTGAACCCGTCTGCGGCCAAGCCGACCGCGACCGCCCGGCCGATGCCACTGCCTGCACCGGTGACCAGCGCGACGCGAGTATCCATCCCGCGTAGTTTCGCATGCGGCGTGCTCCAGGCATTCACCGCACAGTCGTGCCAGGAAAGGTCGATTGGCTACAGTCGGCCGAACATGCGCATCGCGGTTGATGGCCAACCAATCGAGTACGCCGCGGGCGATTCGGTCGCAATCGCTATTGTGCGCGCCGGGCAGCACCCGCAGCACGGAGGAACGTTGTGCCTTGCGGGCGATTGCGGTAACTGCTGCGCGGAGATCGAGGGCGTCGCCTTCACGCGCACCTGCCTCACGCCAGCGCAACCCGGCCTTCGCGTCGTTCGGCATCCGGCCGTCGGCGCTCCGCCGCTGAACCTCGCTTCCCCGGTCGATCCCGTGGCACCACCGAACCACCCCGTCACGACACTGAACCGAGAGCACGCCGATCTCGTCGTGATCGGCGCGGGAGCATCAGGTAGTGCGGCAGCCGCAGAAGCACGAGCACAGGGACGCGAGGTCGAAGTTCTCGCGGGCGAACAAGGCCACGATGTCGTCGGCGTGTACCCGGGCCCTCTCGTCGTCGTCCGATCGAGCAACGGACAGATGCTGCATGTGCACGCCCACGATGTCGTGATCGCCACGGGTGCCGCCGAGATCCATCCCGTGTGCGACGGCAACATGCTGCGCGGGATCTACACCGCCGGCGCCGCGGAACAACTGCGCCGGGCCGGTGTCGACCTCGGCGTCGTCGCCACGATCGAGCTGGAACGTCTCCGACGGATCGCGGGCGACGACGGTCGCGTCAATGGGATCGTCGACGCCAAGGGAGCAGCAACGGCTTGCGATTCTGTGGTCGTGACCTCGCGCACAAAGGCGCCGCGCGACCTCCTTGCGCGAATGGTCGCCGACCCGCACGTGGTCACCGTCGGCCCAGCAGCGTCCGAGTTCGATCTCCCGCCGGCGCCGGCCACCGGCACGGTGTGCCCTTGCTCGAAGGTCACCGTGGACGATCTCGAGATGGTCTGGGACAAGGGGTTTCAGCACCTCGAGCTGGTCAAGCGGGCCTCGCTGTGTGGCACCGGGACATGCCAGGGCGGGGCGTGCATGCCCCACCTCCGGGCGTTCGTCACGGCCAAATCGGGCAAGCCAGCGCAGCCCTTCACCGGCCGGCCAGCTTCGCGTCAGCTGACCATCAGCGAGGCAGCCGCCGACATGCACCTCGATCCATTCCGTCGAACCGCGCTGCACAACGAGCACGTCGCGCTCGGGGCGAGGATGGATCGCTTCGGCGGGTGGTGGCGGCCGTGGAACTACGGCAACTTCCTCGATGAGTACTGGGCCGTGCGCGAAGGCGTCTCGCTGGGCGACGTGTCGACTCTTGGCAAGATGATCGTGACGGGCCCCGACGTGGTCGAGGCGTTGGAGCGCATCTATCCGACCACGATTCACGACATCCGCCCCGGCCGCAGTCGCTACGTGTTGTTGCTCAACGAGCGCGGCCACCTGATCGACGACGGCATGGTCTGTCGTGAGGTCACCGAGGACGGCTCGGATCGGTTCGTGCTCACCTTCACCTCGGGCGGGGCGTCGTTCGCCGAGGCCTGGATCCGCGACTGGATCGAGACGTGGGACCTCGACGTCCACATCCTCGATCGCACGCTGGCCCTCGGGGCGATCAACGTCACCGGGCCCCTGGCCTCGGAGTTGTTGAGGCGGGTCGGGCTCGCCGATGCTCCGCGGTTCCTGCAGCACACGCACACCGACGTCGCCGGAACTCCCTGCCACGTCTTGCGCCTCTCGTTCACGGGTGAGGCCAGCTTCGAGCTCCACCACCCGCGCACACATTCGGCCGAGCTGTGGCAGACCCTGATGGCGGCGGGCCGTGACCTCGGCGTGCGCCCACACGGACTGCAGGCACTGTTCGCCCTGCGATTGGAGAAGGGCCACGTGATCGTCGGCATGGACACCGAGATGGATTCCACGCCGCGCCGGATCAACATGGACTGGGCGGTGAAGCTCGACAAGGCCGACTTCATCGGACGGCGCGCGCTGTTGCGAACGGCCGAGCTCGAGGATCATCGTCGCCTCTTCGGGCTGACCATGCCAGGCCCGGCACCGGTCGAGGGCGCGCCCATCTGGGTCGGCGACGAGATCGTTGGGCACGTCACGTCGAGCTTTCAATCACCTGGCCTCGGTCAGGCGGTGATGCTCGGCTGGCAGAAGCACACGCCGTTCTCCGACATCGTCACGATCGACGGCCGCGAGGCGCACGTCACCGACACCCCGTTCTACGACCCGCAGGGTGCCCGTGCTCGCGCCTGAACTGCTCGAAGGACTGCGCGTCGTCGCCAACTCGGCCGCGATCGATGCCGCTGTGCTGCCTGATGGAGCCACGATGTTGCGCATCGCTCCCGACGACGCAATCGTCACCGGTGCAGCCACGCTGACGATCGACGATCCTTTTGCGATCATCGAGCCCGAGTACACGTTCGTGCACTGGCGACTTCAGCCGGCGGAGTTCGAGAGCGTGAAGCACCACATCGAATGGCCAGTCCCCGAGATGGGCCGGCTGGGACAGGGTCTCATAGCCGGCGTTCCTGCGAAGATAGTGATCACGCCGGACCATGTCCTCTTGATCGTCTCAGCGGGGCTGGCACACGAGTTGGCGGAGCGTCTCTGGTGAACGAGTTCGTCGAGACGCTGTTGGAGCTCACCTGGCACGAGCCGAAGACGAGCTATGACGTCGTGATCATCGGCGGTGGTGGACATGGCCTCGCGACCGCCTACTACCTCGCCACGCGACACGGCATCACCAACGTCGCTGTGATCGAGGCCGACTACATCGGATCAGGCAACTCGGGTCGCAACACCGCGATCATCAGGGCCAACTACGGGATCCCCGAGTCGATCCGGTTCTACAACCACAGCATCGAGCTGTACCGGAACCTCGAAGACGAGACCGGCTGCTGGATCATGCACGCCAACAAAGGCCTGATCTGGATGGCCCACACCGAAACCGGCATGCGCGCCGAACGATCGCGCGTGCAGCTCAACAACGCGTGCGGTGTGGAAACCCTTCTGGTCGATCCTATGGAGATCAAGCGACTGTGTCCCCAGATCGATCTCACCGGAGGCGGTCGCTATCCCGTGCTCGGCGCGTCGTATCACGTGCCGGGCTCGACCGCCCGCCACGACCGCGTGGTCTGGGCGTACGCGCAGGGGGCGATGCAACGCGGAGTGCACGTGATCCAAGGGACGGCCGTCACAGGGCTACTGCGCGACGGCAATCGCGTCGTGGGCGTGAAGACGGCGCGGGGCGATATCGCAGCAGGCATGGTGATGAGCGCGGTCGGCGGCGACGTGTCGACGATCGCCGCGCACGCCGGCCTGCGCCTTCCTGTGCGAACACATCCGCTGCAGGCCTTCGTGACCAACGGCTACGCACAGGGCCTCGGACCGATCGTGTCGTCGACCGATCTCCTCTGCTACGTCTCGCAGACCGCACGCGGACAGATGCTCATCGGCCACGAGTTCGAGCGCGAATCGAGCTACTCGCGCCAATCGTCGTTCCAGTTCCTGCAGTCGTGCTCGTTGAAGATGGCGTTTCTTCTCCCCTTCGTGCGCAACCTGAAGATCCTGCGGCAGTGGACAGGTCGTTGCGACATCTCGGCGGATTTCTCGCCCATCATGGGATTCACCGGCGTCGACGGGCTCGTGATCACAACGGGCTGGGGCACCTGGGGCTTCAAGGGCATCCCTGCAGGTGGTGAACAGATGGCTGAACTGATCGCCACCGGTCGCACACCCGATCTCATCGCGCCGTTTGCGCTGTCGCGCTTCGCTGCGGATCATCCGATGGCCGATCAGGGCTCGACGGGAACACGCTGATGTTGACGATCATCTGCCCCAACTGCGGACCGAGGCCCGTGGAAGAGTTTCGCTTCGGTGGCGAACTGCCCGTGCCCCCGGCGCACATCACCTCGGATGCGGATCGTGATCTCGATCGAGTGTGGATGTTCACCAACGTCGAAGGGGTGCAGGTCGAACGGTGGTTTCACGACGCTGGGTGCCACCGCTGGCACACAGCGCGCCGAGACACACGGCTCGATCGCTTCGTCGACTGAACAGTGTCGACTGAACAGTTAGGAACTATTCCCGGTGCAGTCGTACTGGAAATGCCGATCGACGTTGACCAGGAGGGGGTCGCCGACTACGTTGTCGGAACCGGTCTCGAGGACCGGTTGCTACCAGGGGAGACTTATTCATGGATCACGTGAAGAACGATGCCGTTGACGGCCTGATCGCTTCGCAGCTGAACGGGCGGATGACTCGCCGGCAGCTGGCAACTGGTGTAATGGCCATTCCCGCCGTCACTGCCCTCATCGCAGCGTGCGGCAGCGACAAGAAGACCACGAGCAACTCGACGGCTGCAACAACTGGCGGGACGACCGCGGCAGGCGCCGATACAACTCTCGCCGCGACCGAGACATCCGCGGCGACTGGTACCAGCGCCGCCACCGGCGCGGCCGGCGGCACGCTTCGCGTCGCGGCTCAGGCACCGGCAAAGACGCTCGACCCCATCGCCATGCAAGACCTCGGCGCATACGGCGTGGTCGCTCAGTGCTTCGAGTACCTCTGCGGTCTTGCCGATGACGGCGACATCGGTCCTGGTCTAGCCACCGAGTGGACAGCCAACGCCGACTCGACCGAGTGGACCTTCAAGCTTCGCGACGGCGTGAAGTGGCAGAACGGTGCCGACTTCACCGCCGACGACGTTGTGGCCACCATGGAGCGCATCGTGTCAGCCGGCGACAAGCTCGGCGGCTCGCTGAAGGCCGGTTCCGCGGTTGCCAAGGACGCCACGACCGTGGTGTACACGCTCGACTCGCCGAACGCCAGCCTCCCGTACCTCCTGTCGATCTACAACCCGCAGTCCCCCATCACACCGAAGGACTACGCCGCCGGCACAACTCTCGATGCCCAGCCCGACGGCACCGGCCCGTGGAAGCTGACGAAGTACGACCCCACGACGGGTGCCACGTTCGCGCGCAACGAGGACTGGTGGGGTGGCAAGACACCGCTCGACGAAGTCGATTGGCAGTTCTTCACCGACGCCAGTTCCATGGTCACCGCGATGCAGAGCGGCTCGGTCGATGCCATCGTCCAGTTCTCGATCATCGGCGGCGACGCGTTGCTCAACGATCCCAACTTCGAGACCATCGCCATGCGAACCACGACCCACCGTGAGATCTGGATGAACTGCAGCACCGGTCAGTTCACCGACAAGCGTGTCCGCCAAGCTCTCGCCCTCAGTCTCGACCGACCCGCGCTGATCGAGACACTGTTCGCAGGCAAGGCAGACCTCGGCAACGACAACGTCATCGCACCCTTGTACCCGTTCTTCTCCGACAAGGTGCCTCAGCGAGTTCGCGACACGACGAAGGCCAAGCAGTTGCTCGCCGACGCCGGCTTCCCGGATGGCATCAAGGCCACGCTGCACGCCGTCGACCTGCAAGAGATCCCGCAGCTCGCCGAGCTGGTCCAGATCCAGGCCGCCGAGGGCGGCTTCACGCTCGAGCTCGCTGTCGAGTCCGACGCGACCTTCTACAGCAGCCAGTGGTGCCCATCGAGCCCCTGCGCCGGGTCAGCCGAACTGGGCATCGTCGACTACGGCCACCGCGCCACTCCCGACGTCTTCCTGCTCAAGGCGTTCAGGACGGGCGGCGACTGGAACTCCTCGGCGTACAGCTCGCCGGAGCTCGACGCAGCCATCCTCGAGTATCAGGCATCTGCCGACCTCGACAAGCGCACGGCGGCCTGCGAGAAGATCGAGACGATCATGACGGAGGACACTCCCGCAGCGATTCCGTACTTCTACAACTACCTCGGGGGCTTTTCGAAGAAGTTCACTGGTGTGCGTCTGAGCGCACTCGGCCAGATGCTGCTCGACAAGGCTGCGACGGCCTAACCCATTCACCGAGAAAGGGGCGGGTCGCATAGGCGGCCCGCCTTTTTCGTATCATCGGCCACGAGATGATCCGCTACATCGCCAAACGCCTCTTCCTGTCGCTGGTCACATTGTGGCTGCTGACGACGATCGTGTTCTTGATGGTCAAGTTGCTGCCCGGCGATCCGGCGCGATCGCTGTCGGGCGCGCAGGCACCTGAGGCCTCGGTCGAGGCACTACGCGTCAAGCTCGGGCTCAAGGATCCGTTCATGAGCCAGTACTGGCGAGTGCTGAAAGGCCTGTTCACCTTCGATTTCGGCAATTCGTGGAAGAACCAGCGAACGGAGGTGTGGAGCGGTCTGCTGGCTCCCGCACTGTTCCGTTCGGCCAAGCTCGCCGGGTTGGCACTGCTCATCACCGCACCGCTCGCGATCACGGCAGGCGTCATCGCAGCTCGCAAACGCGACACGCTGATCGACCGTAGCATCGTGATGATCGGCTTGGCCACATCGTCGATCCCCGAGTTTGTCACCGGAGCGTTGCTCGCAGTCGCCTTCGGTCTCAATCTCCACATCCTCAAACCGATAGCGACCATCCCCAAGGGTGCTTCGGTCATCACCCAGCTCCACTATCTGTTGCTGCCCGCGTTGGCGATGGCGATCGTCTACTTCGGCTACATCGCCAGGATGATGCGCGCCGGCGCCACCCGCGGATTGGAGAGCGACTACGCAAGAACCGCGTCCATGAAAGGCCTGACGGATGGGCAGGTGATGCGACGTCACGTTCTGCGCAACGCGCTCGCGCCGACGATCACCGTGATGTCTGTGCAGATCGGTTACCTCTTCGGCGGCATCCTCGGTGTCGAGGTCGTCACCAACTACCCGGGGCTGTCGACCGTGATCCTCAACGCCTCAATCAGCAAGGATCTGCCCGTGCTGCAGTTCGCCGTCATCGTGATCGCTGCGATCTACATGGCCTCGACCCTCCTGGCCGACGTCACCATCGCCTGGCTCAACCCGCGCGCCCGAATCGAGATGGAGACCTCATGAGCCGTTCTTCACAGGAGGTTTGCCCATGACCGCTACCGTCGACACGCTCTCAGCCGCGACCGTCGAGCGCAAGCAGGCTCGCCGCGAGAACTGGCATCTGCTGCGACGCCGCCCGAGCTTCATCATCGGTTCGATCATCAGCCTCTTCTGGATCGTCTGCGCGATCCTCGGCGACAAGATCACTCCGTACGACCCGCTCACCTACACAACCAAGCCGAAGTTGTCGCCGCGAAGCGGTCACTGGTTCGGCACCGACAAGATCGGCCGCGACGTGTTCTCCCGCGTCATTGCCGGCGCACGCGATGTGCTGCTCGTTGCTCCTCCCGCCGCTGTGCTCGGCGTGCTGTTCGGCACGATCCTCGGCACCATCATGGGGTATCGCCGCGGGTGGATCGACCTGTTGTTGAGCCGCATCGTCGAAGCACTTCTTGCGCTACCGGTCATCCTCATCGGCCTGCTGATCCTCACGCTGGCCGACACCAGCCCGTTCCTGGGTTCGATCACCTTCCACAGCCGCAAGGTGCTGGTGATCTATGTGGTGTCGTTGCTGTTCACGCCGATCGTCGCCCGCACTGTTCGGTCCGCAGTGATCGGCGAGCGCGAGCTCGATTACGTAACGTCCGCAAAGCTGCGCGGGGAGTCCGGCCGATTCATCATGGCCCGCGAGATCCTCCCCAACATCTCCGGCCCGATCATCGTCGAGCTCACTGTCCGCATCGGCTATGCGATCTTTACGGTCTCCACTCTCAGCTTCCTCGGTGTCGGCATCCAGCGACCGTCGCCCGACTGGGGCCTGGCGATCTCCGACGGGCGTGACCTCGTTCGTGCCAACGTGTGGTGGCCGATCACGTTCCCCGCACTGGCAATCGCCACACTGGTCATCGGCGTCAACCTGATCGCCGACGCGATCCAGTCGGTGTACGAGCGATGACACTGTCACCTTCGACGACCCCAGCCGATTCTCCGGCTACGAACGCTGCGCTGGAAGTGCGCGACCTGCACGTCGATTACATCGTGCGTGGAATGGCCCGACCAGTCCTGCGCGGAGTGTCGTTCACCGTGCCGCCCGGCGAGGCCTATGGCCTGGTGGGTGAATCGGGTTGTGGCAAGTCGACCACCGCCTACGCCGCGCTGCGGTACCTGCCCCGAAACGGGCGGATCTCCAGCGGCACGATCATGGTCGACGGCGAGAACGTCACGAAGATGTCGCACGAGCGACTGCGTTTGTTTCGCGCTCACGCCGCATCGATGGTGTACCAGGAGCCGGGCTCGGCGTTGAACCCGACGCTGCGCATCGGCAAGCAGTTGATCGAGACGTTCGTCGTGCTGGGCCAGTCGAAAGCCCAGGCTGCGTCGAGCTCGCTCGCTGCACTGCGCAAGGTGCAGATCGCCGATCCCGAGCGGGTCATGGGCCGGTACCCGCACCAACTGTCGGGCGGCATGTTGCAGCGGGTCGTCATCGCGATGGCACTCGCATGCGACCCGAAGCTCCTGGTGCTCGACGAGCCGACGACCGGTCTCGATGCAACCGTCGAGGCTGAGGTGCTCGATCTCGTGCGCACGCTCCGCAACGAGACGGGCGCGGCGATCCTGATGATCGCCCACAACCTGGGTGTGATCCGTTCCATGTGCGACCGCGTCGGCGTGATGTATGCAGGCAAGATCGTCGAGGAAGGCGCCGCCGACGAGTTGTTCGACGAGCCGAAGCATCCATACACCGTCGGACTGTTGCACTCGATCCCGCGAAGCGGGATGCGTAAGTCGCAGCACGCTCTTTCGACGATCCCCGGCACGCTGCCGCCACTTGGCGCCGACCTGCCGACGTGCGTCTTCATCGATCGCTGTCCGCTGGTCACCGACATTTGCCGCGAGGTGGCGCCCGAGCTCCTCGAGGTGCTACCGCAGCACCTGGCACGCTGCCATCACCACGATCAGATCTCGGCGCTCGAGTCGATCCCCGGGCCGATCCCCAGCCCTTCATCGATGGGTCACGAGATCCTCTCGATCAGCGGGGTGTCGAAGACGTTCCGCCAGAAAGGCCACAAGATCCCAGCCTTGGTCGGCATCGATCTGGGCTTGGCCGATGGCGAGACGCTCGGCCTCGTCGGCGAATCCGGATCCGGTAAGTCGACCCTCGCCAAAGCGATTCTCGGTATTCATGCCGCTGACTCGGGGTCAGAGCTCAGCCTCGATCAACACGAGCTTGCCGGCACGGTCGGCAAGCGCAGCACGGCCGACAAACGGGCCATGCAGATCATCTTTCAGAACCCCGACTCGGCGCTCAATGCGTCGTGGACAGTACGACGGATCCTGGCCCGCTCGGTGCGCAAGCTCACCGGGGCGGACCGTGACGCGGCCGATCGCAAGGTTGCGCTGTTGGCCAACCACCTACGACTATCGCCACGTCACCTCGACATGAAGCCCAGCCAACTGTCGGGTGGCTTGAAGCAGCGCGTTGCCATCGCCCGCGCTTTTGCAGGCGACCCTCGGATCGTCGTGTGCGACGAGCCCACCAGCGCGCTCGACGTGTCGGTACAAGCAGCCATCCTCAACCTGCTTGCCGAGCTTCAATCGGAGCAGCGCACCAGCTACGTGTTCATCAGCCACGACCTCGGCGTGGTCCGCTACCTCGCCGACCGCATCGCGGTGATGTACCTGGGTCGCATCATGGAGGTCGGCGAGACCGACGACGTGTTCAACGGGCCGCACCATCCCTACACCGAGGCACTCCTCTCGGCTGTGCCGACCGTGGACGGCGGCGGACTCGACCGCATCCCATTACAGGGCGAGATACCCAGTCCGGCAAACCCACCGAGGGGCTGCGTTTTCCATCCACGCTGCCACCGGTTCATAGACGGCGTTTGCGATGTCGAGGAACCACCGCTGCTCGATGCCGGCAACGGCCACCTGATCCGCTGCGTCATTCCCGCAGAGCAACTCGTCGAACTGCAGTCGAAGGTTTCAAAGACGAGAGTCGACGGGTGACCAACGCCGAGCATGGTGACTCGGCGCGTCATCGCACCGGCGGAGGCCGGTCAGCACGCATGGCGACCCGAACCGGCGAGGGCGCACGGCCGCATGCGCCTGCGTTCATCAGCCGGCAGATCCCGCCGTACGAGTTGCTGGGCGAAGAAGGCCTCGCGCTGATCGAGACGCAGGCCGACCGCATTTTGGCCGAGGTCGGCATGGAGATACGTGAAGACCCGGAGTCGCTGCAGTTGTTCAAGGACGCCGGCGTATCTGTCGACGGCATCACCCTGCACTTCGATCCAGGTCACGTGAAGGCGCTGTGCGCCACGGCGCCGAGGCAGTTCACCCAGTTGGCCCGCAACCCGGCGCGCTCGGTCGAGATCGGCGGTAACAACGTCGTTCTCGCACCGACGTACGGGTCGCCGTTCGTGCGTGACCTCGAGGGCGGCCGGCGCTACGCGTCACTGGTCGATTTCCAGAACTTCGTCAAGCTCACGTATGACACGCCATGGTTGCACCACAGCGGCGGAACGGTCTGCGAGCCCGTCGACGTTCCGGTCAACAAGCGGCATCTCGACATGGTCTACGCGCACCTGCGGTACAGCGACAAGGCATTCATGGGTTCCGTCACCCATCCCTCGCGGGCAGCGGACTCGATCGAGATGGCGCGGATCGCGTTCGGCGCCGACGTCGTCGAGATCAACTGCGTGATCATGGGCAACGTCAACGTCAACTCGCCTCTGGTGTGGGACGCGACGATGACGGGCGCGCTCAAGACGTACGCCGCGGCGAATCAGGCCCCGGTGGTGGTGCCGTTCATCCTCGGGGGCGCGATGGGCCCGGTCACAACTGCCGGCGCCGTCGCTCAGGCACACGCCGAGACGTTGGTCGGCGTCGCCCTCGGCCAACTCGTGCGTCCGGGGTCGCCTGCCATATATGGCAACTTCCTGTCGTCGATGGCGCTGCGCAGCGGCAGCCCGACGTTCGGCACACCCGAGCCGGCACTCGGCTCATTGGTCGTCGGCCAACTGGCCCGCCGAGTCGGCCTGCCGTTGCGGTGCAGCGGCGCGTTCACCTCCTCGAAGGTCCCCGACGGTCAGGCGATGGGCGAATCGGCCGTATCGATGCTGGCTGCCCTGCTGTGCGGCGCCAATTTCATCCTGCATTCGGCCGGCTGGCTCGAGGGCGGCCTGACGATGGGCTACGAGAAGTTCATGATGGACCTCGACCTTTGCGGTGCGGCCCACACATACCTGAAAGGGTTCGATCTGTCGCCAGACCAGTTCGCGATGGACGGCTTCGTCGAGATCGGTCCCGGCAAGCACTTCTTTTCGGCTCAGCACACCCTTCGGCATTACGAGACCGCCTTCTACGAACCGGCGCTCAGTGATTCGTCGTCGTTCGAGCAGTGGCGCGACGCCGGCGAGCGCAGCAGCGAGGAACGTGCCGCGCAGCACTATCGCGAGGCGCTCGCCAACTACGTCGCCCCGCCCATCGACGACGCAGTGGATTCGGCGTTGCGCGAGTTCGTCGATCGGCGGAAGGCTTCGCTGCCAGACCAGTGGTACTGATATCAATGTTTTCGGCAGCCGACGATGTAAGGAGCGAGTGATGAGCCTGGCCATCGATATCCCGGCAAGGATCGGCGCGATCGACCGGCGCAAGCTTCGTCTCGACAGGCTCGCCAAGATTCGGGCCGAGCTGGTCGCCCTCGACTACGGCGCGGCGTTGCTCAGCGATCCGATCAACATTCGTTACGCCACCGATACGCACACCTTCAATGTGTGGACCATGCATGCACCTGGTCGGTACGTGTTCGTGCCGGTCGCCGGTCCGGTCGTGCTCTTCGAGTTCGGGACGGTCATCTACCAGCACACCGATCTCGACTCCGTCGACGAGATACGCAAGTCGGTGCCGTGGTTCTACTTCCTGGCCGGTCCGCGCACGATGGAGAAGGCCGAACTGTGGTCCCGCGACATCATTGATCTGATGCGGCAGTACGGGGGCACCGACCAACGACTGGCCGTCGACCGGTGCGAGCCGTGGGGCGCAAAGCACCTGACCGATGCCGGTATCCAGCTGTTCGACGCTCAAGAGCCGCTCGAGTTGGCGCGCATGATCAAGACACCGGAAGAGATCATGGCGATGCAGCTGTCTATGGACGTCTGCGACGCCGGCGCCGATCGCATTCGTCAGTCACTGCAGCCAGGAATCACCGAGAACGAGCTGTGGGCCATGCTCCACGAGGCCAACATCGCCCACGACGGCGAGTGGATCGAGTGCCGCCTGCTGACTTCTGGGCCTCGAACCAATCCGTGGTTCCAAGAGGCCGGCAGTCGCAAGGTCGAGGCCGGAGACCTTGTTGGCTTCGACAGCGACATGGTCGGTCCGCTCGGCTACCTGGCCGACATCTCCCGCACGCTGATCTGTCCGGGCAAGGAGGCGACCGCCGAGCAACGCAAGCTGTACGACATTGCCCAGGAGCAGATCCTGACCAACATCGATCTGATCAAGCCGGGACTGTCGTTCAAGCAGTTCGGCCAGCAGTGCTGGCCCGTTCCCGACGAGTACGTGCCGAACAGGTACATGATGATGATCCACGGGGCCGGCATGGTCGATGAGTTCCCGACGGTCGCCTACGCAGCCGACTACGCCGACTGGGGCTACGACGGCTACTTCCTCGAAGACATGGTCGTGTGCGTGGAGAGCTACATCGGTGCGGTCGGTGCTGGGCAAGGTGTCAAGCTCGAGCAGCAGGTGCTGATCACCTCGGCCGGCGCCGTGCCGATGTCGCACGATCCGATGATCGACGTGCTCAAGCCGTGAGAATGAAGTAACTGTGACTTCAGATCCGCTCCTTCAGCCGTTCAGCCTCAAGCATTTGCGGCTGCGGAACCGCGTCTTCTCGTCCTCGCACGAGCCTGCCTACAGCGAAGACGGCATGCCGAAGGATCGCTACCGGCTGTACCACGTCGAAAAGGCCAAAGGCGGACTGGCGTTGACGATGACGGCCGGCACCGCGATCGTCTCGCCCGACAGCCCGCCGGCTTTCGGCAACCTGCACGCCTACGACGATGCGATCGTGCCGTGGATCCAGGCCATGACCGATGGGATCCACGAGCACGGTGCGGCGGCGATGATCCAGATCAGCCATCTCGGTCGACGAACCGGGTGGGGACAGGATGACTGGCTGCCGGTCGTCGCCCCGTCGGCGCTACGCGAGCCTGCACACCGCGCCCACCCGAAGGTCGCCGAGCCATGGGACATCGACCGCATCGTCGGCCACTACGCCGACGCCGCCGAACGGATGAAGAGCGCCGGCATGGACGGCGTCGAGATCGAGGCATACGGCCACCTGTTCGACCAGTTCTGGTCACCGGCGACCAACAAGCGCGCCGACGAGTACGGCGGCTCATTCGACAATCGGCTGCGCTTCCCGCTACGCGTCCTGCGAGCGATCCGCGAACGCGTCGGACCGGACTACATCATCGGAATCCGCATGGCGGTCGACGAGCGGCTCGAGCCGGGCATCGATGCACCAGCTGGGTTGGAGATCCTCCGCCGCCTGAGTGGCGCTCGACCCGGTCATGAACGACTGATCGATTTCGTCAACGTCATTCGCGGCAACATCGTCAACGACGCGGTCCTCACCGAGGTGATCCCGATCCACGGCATGCCGTCCGCACCGCACCTCGACTTCGCAGGGATGGTCCGCGCCGAAACCGGCCTTGCTGTTCTGCATGCCTCGAAGATCGACGATGTCGCCACGGCCCGCCACGCGATCGCCGAGGGCCTGGTCGACATGGTCGGCATGACTCGCGCCCAGATGGCCGAGCCCCACCTCGTGCGCAAGATCGAGCTCGGAGTCGAGCACACCATTCGACCGTGCGTAGGCGCGACGTACTGCCTCGATCGCATCTACCAGGCGGGCGAAGCCTTGTGCATCCACAACGCGGCAACCGGGCGCGAGCTGACGATGCCGCACGTGATCCCCCCGGCACCGCGTCGCCGGCGTGTCGTGATCGTCGGTGGTGGGCCCGGAGGCTTGGAGGCGGCCAGGGTGTCTGCTGAGCGGGGTCACGATGTCGTTCTGCTCGAGGCGATGCAATGGACGGGCGGACAGATCCGGCTCGCGGCGCGCAACCCGAGGCGCAAGGACCTGCTCGGCATCGTCGACTGGCGCGACAGCGAGCTCGCCCGATTGGGCGTCGATGTACGCGTCGATAGCTACGCCGATGAGCACGTCGTCGGCGACCTGCAGCCCGATGTTGTCATCGTCGCCACGGGCGGGCTGCCGCACGATCCCCAACTCGAATCGGGCGCCGATCTCGTGGTCTCTGCTTGGGATGTTGTCGGCGGCGACGCCCGCCTCAGCGGCGATGTGCTGCTCTACGACGACGACGGCACCCACTCGGCAATGACGACGGCCGAGCTGCTCGCCCGATCCGGCGCCCGGTTGGAGATCGTCACGCCGGAGCGGACCGTCGGCGTCGACGTTGGTGGCATGAACATGGTGCCGTACGCCAGGGCGTTCAACGAGACCGACACCCGGATCACGCTGAACCAGCGGGTGCGAACCGTTCGTCGCGAGGGTTCGCGTTTGGTCGTGGAGGTCGGCAGCGACCACTCAGCCGTGCGGCACACACGCACCGTTGACGCGGTGGTCGTCGATCAAGGCGTGCTGGCCAACGACGAGCTCTATCACGCCTTGGTGAAAGGCTCGAGCAATGGCGGTGAGGTCGACTACCCCGCGCTGCTTGCCGGCAGGCCCCAGCCGATTGAGGGCGACGGCTATCAACTGTTCCGGATCGGCGACGCGGTTGCCGGCCGAAACATCCACGCCGCGATCTACGACGCGCTGCGGCTGTGCAAGGACCTGTGATCCCCTACAGCACGGCCGTGGTCACCGGGGCTTCGGGCGGCATCGGTCGAGCCATCGTCGACGAACTGGTACGGCTGGGAATGCACGTGCACGCCCTTGCACTTCCCGACGCGGCGCTCGATGAGCTGGACCGTCTTGGTTCGGTGACAGTGCACGGTTTCGACGTACGCGACACCCACACGCTGACGAGCATCCTGGCCGGCCTCGAGGTCGACGTGCTCGTCAACAACGCGGGCATCATCGGTGATCTCAAGCCCGCGCAGCACTCGACCACGGCTGTGGCCGACGCGTTGATCGACATCAACCTGCGCGCAGCCGTGCAGGCAACGCTGGCGGTTCTACCCGGCATGGTCAGTCGCAACGTCGGGCACATCGTCTTCACCGGATCGATCGCGGCCAGCCGTCCCACCGCCAACAGCGCCACCTACTCGGCCACGAAGGCAGGTCTGCAGGCCTTTGCCGACGGCCTGCGGATGGACCTGCACGGCGCATCAGTGCGAGTCACGGTGCTGGCGCCGGGCAGAGTGGAGACGAACCTCTATGACCAGGCGATGGGCGGTCACGACGTGGCGGCTGCCCGCTTGTACGCCGGGGCCACCGCGCTGCAGCCGGCAGACATCGCGTCGGTCGTCGGTATGGCGCTGTCCATGCCCGCCCACGTCGATGTGACCAGGATCGAAGTGGTGCCCACTGCTCAAGTGTTTGGTGGCAGCAACGTGGCCGAGATGGGGTAGCATTCCGCATCGTGGGCTGGTTCCATACGGTGGAACTGACCCGGAACTTGGCCTGACAAAGGAGTCAACCATGTCTTTTCCATCGGACCTCGACATCGCCCGTGCCGGCAAGCTGGCGCCACTCACTGAGATTGCTGCGTTGATGGGCATCGGCCCGCATCTGCTCGAGGCCCACGGCGACGAGTTGGCCAAGATCAGGCTGGAAGCCATCGACGAGCTCGCCGATCGGCCGAAGGCCAAGTACGTCGTCGTCACTGCGATCACACCGACACCGCTCGGCGAGGGTAAGACCACCACGACCGTCGGGCTCGGCATGGCGATGAAGCACATCGGCAAGCAGGCCACCATCAGCCTGCGCCAGCCATCTATGGGCCCGACCTTCGGCATCAAGGGTGGCGCGGCCGGTGGTGGCTACAGCCAGGTGATACCGATGGAGCTGCTCAACCTGCACCTCACCGGCGACTTCCACGCGGTCACTGCAGCCCACAACCTGCTATCTGCAATGGTCGACAACCATCTGCACCAAGGCAACGAGCTCGACCTCGACATCCACAACATCACCTGGCGACGGGTGCTCGACGTCAATGACCGTGCGTTGCGCAACATCATCGTCGGCCTCGGCGGCAAGGCCGACGGCGTCACCCGCCAGACAGGTTTCGACATCACCGCAGCGTCGGAAGTGATGGCCATCTGGGCGTTGGCCACGTCTGCCAAAGACCTGCGCGCCCGCCTCGGCCGGATCGTGGTCGGCTACAACCGTGCCGGCGAGCCGGTCACCGCCGAGCAGTTGAAGGGTGCCGGTTCGATGGCGGTGATCATGCGCGAGGCCCTCAAACCCAACCTGCTGCAGACCCTCGAGAACACACCGGTCATCGTTCACGCCGGTCCGTTCGGCAACATCGCTCACGGGAACTCGTCGATCATCGGCGACCTGATCGGCATCCACTCGGGTGACTACTTGATCACTGAAGCCGGGTTCGGCGCCGACATGGGGGCTGAGCGCTTTTTCAACATCAAGTGCCGCACCTCCGGAATGGTCCCCGATGCCGCCGTGCTGGTCGCCACCGTGCGCGCCTTGAAGGCCCACAGCGGCAAGTTCAAGATCGTCGCCGGCAAGCCGCTACCACCCGAGCTCCTGGCCGAGAACCCCGACGACGTCCGCGCCGGCGCGGCAAACTTGATCAAGCAGATCGAAAACGTGAAGGTCCACGGTGTCTCACCGGTCGTGGCCATCAACGCCTTCCCCGACGATTTCGACAGCGAGCACCAAGCCATCCGCGAGATCGCTGAGTCCGTGGGCGCACGAGTCGCGGTCTGCACCCATTTCTCCGACGGTGGCAAGGGTGCCATCGACCTGGCCCAGGCTGTTGTCGAGGCGTGCGACGAACCGAGCTCGTTCAACTTCTGTTATCCACTCGAGGCAACGCTCAAGGAGAAGATCGAGGCATTAGCGACCAAGATCTACGGAGCCGGCTCCGTCACCTACACGCCTGCGGCCAACACACAGTTGGCTCGCTACGAAAAGAACGGCTTCGGCGGCCTTCCCATCTGCATCGCCAAGACGCACCTGTCGATCAGCGGAGATCCCACGCTGAAGGGAGCACCGACGGGCCACACGCTCAACGTTCGCGAGGTCCGTGCCTCGGTGGGCGCTGGGTTCATCTACCCGATCTGCGGCGACATGACGACGATGCCCGGGCTCGGCTCCCACCCCGCCGCGTCGATC
>JANMMQ010000109.1:0-1989 GCA_031373465.1 Ilumatobacteraceae bacterium
CGCGGCCGCGTTGCTCGAGCCGCGCATCTCACGTTGGAACGCGCCGAGAGCGCGACCGAGCTCCAGCGGCCTGCCCGGCCGGTCGCCGTGCCAGAACGGCATCTTGCCCTGCTCGCCGGGTGCCGGTGTGACGGTGACGCGTTCGAAGGTGATGTCTTCGATTCGCCAGGTACTGGCCCCGAGGATGAACGTCTCGCCTGGCCGACTTTCGTAGACCATCTCTTCATCGAGCTCACCGACCCGAGTCCCGTCGGGGAGGAACACACCGAACAGACCACGATCGGGGATGGTGCCGCCGCTGGTGACCGCCAGCCGCTTCGAACCTTCTCGGGCCCGCAGCGTGCCGGCGGTGCGATCCCACACCAGGCGTGGGCGCAACTCGTTGAACTCGTCGCTGGGGTAACGGCCCGACAACAGATCGAGCACGTTGTGCAGGAGATCGTCGCTGAGCTCCGCGAAGTTGGCGCAGCGCCGCGTCATTGCAGCCACCGACTCGACCGTGCACTCGGGATGCGTGGCGACATGGGCCACGATCTGCTGGGCGAGCACGTCGAGCGGGTTGCGGAGGAACTTGGTGGCCTCGATCTGGCCGGTGATCATCCGCTGTGCGACCACCGCGGCCTCGAGCAGATCGCCCCGATGCTTCGGGTACAGCGTGCCCCGACTGGGCTCACCGACCGAGTGTCCGGCGCGCCCGACTCGTTGCATGCCTCGCGAAACTGCGCCCGGCGACTCGACCTGGATGACCAGATCGACCGCACCCATGTCGATGCCCAACTCGAGAGAGCTGGTCGCGACGATACCGCGCAGCGCACCACGCTTCAGCTCGTCTTCGATGATGATGCGTTGCTCGCGGGCCAGCGAGCCGTGGTGCGCCTTGACCAGTTCCTCGCCGGCGAGCTCGTTGAGATTGGCGGCCAATCGCTCGGTCTGACGGCGGGCGTTGCAGAAGATGATGGTGCTGCGATGGGCAAGGACCTGGGCGAGCACAGCCGGGTACACGCTCTCCCAGATGTTGCCCATCTCTTCGACGGGCACGACGACATCGACTTCCATCTGCTTGCGGATGCCGGCATCGATGACGTCGACCCTGCGCCGGCCGCCGTCGGGACCGTGGCCACCGAGGAAGTGGGCAACCTCTTCGAGCGGGCGTTGCGTGGCCGACAGGCCGATGCGTTGCGGTGGGTGCCTGGTAATGGCCTCGAGCCGCTCGAGCGAAAGCATCAGGTGGGCCCCGCGCTTGGTCGTGGCCATCGCGTGGATCTCGTCGATGATCACCGTGTCGACGTTGACGAGTGTTTCCGCCACCGACGAGGTGAGCATGAGATACAGGCTCTCCGGGGTCGTGATCAGCAGATCTACGGGATGTCGGATCAAAGCCTGGCGATCCTTCGGTGAGGTGTCGCCGGTTCGCATTGCGACCGTCGGTTGGTGGAATGGCACACCCAGCCGCTCGGCGGCCAGGCCGATGCCCATCAACGGAGCGCGCAGGTTCTTCTCGATGTCGAAGGCCAGCGCCCGCAGCGGGGAGATGTAGAGCACGCGGGTGCGCCGCTTCGGGTCCTCGGGCTCGGTCGTACATAACCGGTCGATCGAAGCCATGAACGCAGTCAGTGTCTTGCCGCTGCCAGTCGGGGCGCAGACGAGCGTGTGGGCGCCGCTGAGGATCGCCGGCCATCCGTCCACCTGGGGGGTTGTGGGCTCGGGAAATGACGCCGCGAACCATGCCCTGACGGCCGGCGAGAACGCCTCGAGCACTGGATGATCAGCCACGATTTCAGGTTACGCCCGGGGTGTGACAGGTCCTGTCCGGTTCTGTCCGGTTCTATCGCGGCCGACACCACTGCCCGAGTGACAAAGTTCGACAGCCGATAGAGTTTTACGACCCATGACGCAGCAGCACCCCGATCTTGCCGCCGAACAGGACTTCATCGAGCACGCCTACCGGTGTCTCGAGATCAGCCGCGATGCGGCCTGGCGGATGCGAAA
>JANMMQ010000145.1:0-12180 GCA_031373465.1 Ilumatobacteraceae bacterium
CTGGCTCCCGTTGGTGTTGGGCCCGGCGTTGGCCATGGCCAATGAACCGATCTGGTAACGCTGCTTCACGGGCTCGTCGCTGAATCGATATCCCGGGCCGCCACGACCTGTGCCCGTCGGGTCGCCGCCCTGACACATGAAGCCGTTGATGATGCGGTGGAAGACGACGCCGTCGTAGTAGTGGTGTGAGGCGAGGAAGACGAAGTTGTTGACCGTCTGCGGTGCGTTGATGGCGTCGAGGGCGATCACCAGCGTGCCCATGCTGGTGTCCATCGTGGCCGTGTAGCGCTTGCTCGGATCGATGCCCATATCGGGAGCGGAGTCGAACTCTTGCTTGCGCGGGGCGGAGCCATCGAGGGCGGGGAAGGGGGTAGCCATGGACCGACACGCTATCCCGGCGTGCCTAGTGTGCGGACGGTGAAACAAACGGGTCGGCTGGCTGTCGCAGCTGGTCTGGCGACCCTCTGTTTGTGGCCAATCGAGGTCGCTGCTGACGGCCAACCAGTCGGTGGGTTCGGCATCAATGGCGTGTTGGTCGATGCGAGTTTCAGCTCGGGCAAGCAGGTCAAGCCGCAGAAGGTCGTGCAGATGGCCGACGGCGGTTTCCTCGTCAGCGGTTTCCTGCAGGCGGCCGGGCAGCAGACGGCGCAACAGTTCCTCGCCCGGTACTCGTCGACGGGGCAACGGGATCCGACGTTCGGGGGCGCCGGTGTCACCTTCCCCTCCGGTGTGGTGCGCGACATGGCGGCGCTGAACGACGGACGAGCAGTGGTGTCTACCGTCTCGGCCGCAGGTGACCTGGCGCTGCTCGAAGCGAACGGCTCGATGACGGCGATACCCGCGCCGCTGGCTCCGGGACAACTGCTGCGGCGACCGGACGGAGCGGTGTACGCGCTCGGAAGCAGCACACAAGGGTCGAGAGTGGCGGTCTTGGTCAAGCCTGATGGATCGATCGACGCGACGTTCGATGCGGACGTGGCCGCGCTGCTCCCGACTGGTTCTCACCTGGGCGCGACGGCCGTTGCCTACTCCCCGCCGAACGCGACGGTGCTCTCGGACGGGCGACTCGTTGTGGCCTTTGCCTATTCGACAGCCATGCCTGGTCAGGTTTCGTGTGGTCTCGTGGCGTTGCACGATGACGGTCGACACGACCCCACCTTCGGGAACCAGGGACTTGTCTCGTTCCCACGGGCGCTGTGTCGAGTCCGTCATCTCGCCGACGACACCATCCGTATGACCGGCGACTTCGGCGACCCCGTGCTCGAGATCTCCCCGCGCGGAACCCCGTTGGGCACCGCCCCCGCACCTTTCGATCGCGCCGATCTCGATGCAAACGGAATGGGAGGCTTCTACACGCAGGCCGGGCCGCATCAACTCGCCGCGTACGACCGGTTCGGCAATCTCGATCCCACGTTCGGAGCCAACGGCACGGGCACCGTGCCCGGGGTGACAATCGCCGGCTTCTCGCTGCTCGACACCGGCGACATCGTCACCTGGGGCTCGCCCGACGGCGACCCGACCGCTCTCGCCTTGGGCCTTGTCGACGGGTCGATCGGGCGTGCCCCCCGGCCGCCCGTGATCGCCAGCGCCAAGTTTGTCGCCCTCCAACCGCAGCGAATTGTCGATACCCGAATCGGCCTGGGAGCGCCGACCGGCGCACTCGGCGTCGGTGGACATCTCGACGTTCAGATCGCCGGTGTGGCCGGCGTACCCGCCTCCGCCATCTCCGCGGTGGTGCTCAACATCACGGCAACCGAAGCTGCACAAGCGGGCTACGTGTCGGTGTACCCCTCGGGAACGCAGCGTCCGACGGTGTCGAGCCTCAATCTCGAAACCGGTCAGACCGCTGCCAACCTCGTGACGGTGAGGGTCGGCGCCAACGGCATGGTCACGGTTTTCAGTTCGGGCGGCACCCACCTCGTCGCCGACATCGCCGGCTACTACACATCGAGCACAATCTCGGCGGACGGTCGGCTGCAGACTGCGGTGCCGCAGAGGATCCTCGATACGCGCGACGGCCTCGGTGCACCACTCGCAAAGTTGACAGCGGGTGCGCAGATCGATCTGCAGGTGCTCGGGCGCGGCCCTGTTCCGGTGGCCGGCGTGTCGGCCGTCGTGCTCAACATCACCGCTGACAAGGCATCGGCGGACGGCTTTGTCACGGTGTGGCCGGCCGGACGAGAACGCCCCGTCGTCTCCAACCTCAACGTGGTCGCGGGCGAGACCAGAGCAAACCTGGTCGTTGTTCCGGTCGGCGCAGATGGCATGGTCTCGCTGTTCACGCTCGGCGGCGCTGACCTGATCGCCGATGTCGCCGGATGGTTCACCGACAACACCCAGCCGATAGACGATGCCGGTTTGTTCGTGTCCGTCAACCCCGTCCGGATGCTCGACACCCGTAACGAACCGACGGCACCCACTGCTGCGGGCAGCTCACTGATGCGCCAGGTCGGCTCGACGACAGTGGTTCCACCCGGTGCGGCAATGGCGGTCGCCGCCGACATCACGGTCACCGAATCGCGTGGCGCCGGCTTCGTCACTGCGTGGCCTGCCTTCGCGGCTCGGCCGCTCGTCTCGAACCTCAACACAGTTCGCGGTGGACAGACCGTGCCCAACGCGGCGATCCTGCCGCTCGGACTCGACGCGGTCGAGGTTTACCTGCAGTCAGGCGGTCAACTGATCATCGATGTGGCCGGCTGGTACATCAGCTAGCCGTTTCGCGAGTTGTAGTCCGCGATCAGCGCGTCGGCTTGCGCCGCAGAGGCCGCCAGGGTCGATGCCACATCGGCACCGTTGAAGATCGCGGCAACACCCTGCGCGGTGACCGTGCGAACCTCACGGAGTGGACCGACGATCGGCCCGACCGAGGTGGGCACGTCGGGTGACGCCAACAACTGGTCATACGCCACCTCGAACCGCGGGTCGGTTGCCATCGTCGTCGACAAGGGGTCGAGTGTCAGGGCATCGGTGCGCACCGGTACGTACCCGGTGGCCGCAGACCATTCGCTCTGCTGCTGTGCGGCGGTGAGGAATGTGATGAAGTCCCACGCCGCCGCGGTACGCGCATCGTCACCGGTGTCGACCACCCACAGCGACGCCCCACCGACCAGCGCGCCCGGTTTGCCGTCCGGGCCCGGCATAGCACCCACGCCGAGGTCGGCACTCGAGATTTGTGGGAACTGACCGCCGGCCAACACGGCGAGAACGCCGCCGATCGCCGCCGACGTGGCGATGGTCATGGCCGCCGGCTGTGAGTTGTCGGCAAGCTTCAGCAGGTTGTCGATGCCGCCGGCGTTGTCGCCGACGTTGACGGCCAAACCGTCGTTGAGCAGCGACTGCATTGACGTGAGCAGCGACTGGCCGGCGGCGTTGTCGTAGAGCACCTTCGTCGCCCGCGCGGTGCGGCCGTTTTGATTGTCGGCGTAGAACTCGCCCGCCTTGGCGAACCATTGCTCGATGTACCACCCGCCGCCGCTGTCGAAGCCGGAGTCGAGAGCCAGCCCGTACGTCGCCGCACCCGAGCTGACGATCGCCTCGCTGTCCGTGCGCAAGTCATCGAGCGACACCGGCGGCTTCTCCGGGTCGAGCCCAGCTGCGGCGAACATCTTCTTGTTGTAGAACAGCACCGGATTGGAGATGTTGAATGGCATCGACCACTGCACGCCCTGGGTGGCGTAGGCGCCGAGCCCGGTCGGCAGGAATGCACTGGTGTCGTACCCACTCGAGTTGATGCACGCTTCGACGGGCACCGCTGATTGGGTGTCGACCATGGTCTGCACCATGTACTCGGGCATCTGCACGAGGTCGGGTCTGCTGCCCTGTCCGGATTGCAGGTACTTGTCGATGGTCTGCTCGTAACTCGCCTCGATCAGCGTGACGTGCACCTTCGACTGGCTGGCGTTGTATCCGTCGGCCAGCCTCTGCAGCTCGTCTGCGAGCGGACCACTCATCCCATGCCAGAACGTGAGGTTCACCGGACCCGTTGCCGAGGCCAACGCGTCGGTCGGACAGTCCGGCAACGTGTCGAGCAACGCCGCCGTTGTGGTTGGCGCGATGGTGGTGTCGACGGGAGGGAGGGTCTCGCCGACGGGCAACGTCTCGCCCGGCGCGAGCGTGACTGGCGCGGGCTGGGTGACGATCGTGGGCTCACGTCCGGCGGTGATGATCGACTTGCCCGAGCCGCACGACACCGCCACAAGCATCGCCGCCGACAGCAAGGCGACGCGCCTCATCCCTTGACCGCGCCTGCAGTGAGCCCGCGGACCAACTGACGCTGGAACGCGATCAACACGACGAAGATCGGCAGCGACGCGATCACCGTTCCAGCCGTCACGAGATTGAGCGTGTCGATCTTGCCGGTCTTCAACCGCTCCAACCCGATCTGGATCGTGCGGTGGTTGTCGTCGGTGATGATGGCCTGTGGCCACAGGTACTGGTTCCATGTTCCGAGGAACGTGAACAACGCCAGCGCGCCCAGGGTCGGCCGGCACAGTGGCATCGCAACTTCCCACAGGAAACGGAAGTGGCCCACACCATCAAGTGCCGCCGCCTCCCGCAGTTCCTTCGGCACGGTGAGAAATACCTGACGGACGAGGAAGATGCCGAACGTCGTCGCCAGCAGCGGCACGATCAGGCCCTGGTAGCTGTTGATCCAGTCGAGCGAGTTGATGGTTCGTTGATTGACCACCACGGTGAGTTCAGCAGGCACCAGCAGAGTCGCCAGGAAAGCGATGAACGTCGGGCCCTTCCCCGGGAAATCAAGGAACGCAAACGCGTAGGCGGCGAGCAGGCTGGTGACGATGACGCCGAGCGTCACGACCACCGCGACGATCACGCTGTTCACCATCAACCGCCCGAGATCGCCGATCCGCCATGCAGCACGCAGCGTGTCGAGCGTGAAGTTGATCGGTAGCAGCGATTTCGGATGATCGATCGCGTCGGGGCCACTCTTCAGCGCCTGCATCAACGTCGCGTAGATCGGGAAAAGAACCAGGAACGCGACGAAGCTCAACAGCGCGTAGCGACCGACCTTGCGGGCGCCGTGCAGCACCTCCGTGGCACCTGTGTCAGCTGCCATAGTGCACCCGCTTGTCGAGGCCGCGGAACTGCACGAAGGCCAGCACCAGCAACACGAGGAACAGCAGCACCGCCGCCGTCGACTTGAGCCCGATGTCGTTCTTGATCAACGACGTCTGTCCGTAGATCAGGTACGCCACGGACTCCGTGGGCCGTTGGGGTTCCGGGCCACCCTGCGTCAACAATGCGACCTCGGCGTACGCCTGGAAGGCGCGGGTGGTAAGGACCACCGAGGTGAACAGCATGGTCGGGCCGAGCATCGGCAACGTGACGTTGGTGAATCGCATCCAACCGCCGGCACCATCGACGAAGGCACTCTCGTACAGCTCGCGCGGGATCCCTTGCAAGGCCGCCGTGATGACGATGAACGTGAAACCGAGGCTTGCCCAGATGCTGCTGAGCGCGACCGCCGGCAACGCGGTGCCTGGGTCTTGCAACAGGCCGGGTTGTTTCAGCGATGGGATGATTCCGTGGAAGAGATCTGGCAGCACGCCCACCTGTGGTTGCAGCAAAACGAACCACACCAGGCTGGCGACGGCGATACTTGTGGCGACGGTCGACGAGAACACCGTCCTGAAGAACCCGACGCCGCGAATCTGCTTGTCGGCGAGCACCGCGAGACCGACGCCCAGCGCCAAACCGATTGGCACCGTCATCAGGGCCAGGCGCGCGGTGTTGGCCAAGGCGTGCTGGAACTGGTTGCTGCGGAAGACGTCGACGTACTGACCCCATCCGCCGTCACGACACCGTTTGCCGGTCGCGTCGCAACGCAGATGGCCGAGCTGGATCGCGCGCACCAGCGGGTACACCACGAACATTCCGAGGATCACCGCCGATGGCGCCAACATCCCGACCGCAATCGGGAGGTCGCGCCACTTCCTCCTCACGCGGCAATCCGGTTCTGGGTCGCCGCGTCGAAACGATGCCGATGAACCTCTGCGGCGTCGAGGTTGATCTCTGCGCCGATGGCCGGCGCGGGTGCCTCGGCATCCTGACGCAGGACGACGCGGGTGCCGGCCGCGTCGCAGATCACCAGGGTTTCGTGACCGAGCTGCTCGACCATTCGTACGGTCGCCGGCAGGCCACCACTGGGGACCACGCGCAGATGCTCGGGACGGACGCCTACCAACGTGTCGCCGCGCTCGAACAACCCGGCCGGCATCACGTTCATCGGTGGTGTGCCGATGAACGTAGCCACGAACACCGTCGCCGGCCTGGCGTAGACCTCTTGCGGCGTACCGATCTGTTGCAAGTGCCCTCGGCTCATCACGGCAACGCGCGTACCCATGGTCATCGCCTCGACCTGATCATGAGTGACGTAGATGATCGTCGCATCGAGCCGGCGGTGGAGATCGACGAGCTCGGCACGCGTTTCGCTGCGCAACTTCGCATCGAGGTTCGACAACGGCTCGTCCATGCAGAACACCGAGGGCTGTCGCACGATGGCGCGGGCCAGCGCGACCCGCTGTCGCTGTCCGCCGCTGAGCTGGCCCGGCTTGCGGTCGAGGTACTCGGTGAGGCCCAACGCCTCGGCTGCCGACTTCGCCTTCACGGCACGGTCCACCTTGGATTCGCCACGGACCTTCAACGGGAACTCGATGTTGGCCTGCGCAGTCTTGTGCGGGTACAGCGCATAGCTCTGGAAGACCATGGCGACGTCGCGAAGCTTCGGCTCGACGTCGTTGACCTTGACATCACCGATGAAGATGTCGCCGCTTGTCGGGTTCTCCAGACCGGCGATCATCCGCAACAACGTGCTCTTTCCGCAGCCGGATGGTCCGAGCAGGATCATGAAGTCGTGATCCTCGACATCGAGCGACACGTCGTCGACCGCTTTGAGTGCTGCCGCTCCCTCGCCGAAGGACTTGGTGATGTGCTCGAGTCGGACCTGGGCCACGTCCGAACAGTAGGCCACGCGAGGTCGAGCAACGATTACGCTTCGATGCGATGAGCGACGCCCCCAACCCTCCTCTCGATCTCGACGCGATCGAGCGGGACCTCGCTGATGTCGAAGTCGCGTTGACCCGCCTCGACGCCGGCACGTACTGGACCGATGAGGTCACCGGCGACCCGTTGCCGCAAGACCTGCTCGAGGCCGACCCGACGGCGCGCCGACTGGCGTGAGCCGGCTGGTCCGCTGGCGCCGCACGGCACGCGTCTGGCGACTCACGGCACGCAACGCGGCTCGCTACGTCGTCCACCGCGCGCGCCGTCTCGGCAACCACGGCGCACGCCGCGCGGATCTCGACCAGCAGTTCGCCCTTCGCACCTCGCAGGACGTGGCCCGCGAGCTCGGGAACATGAAGGGCGCGTTGATGAAGTTCGGGCAGCTGCTCAGCTTCATCATGGAGGCCCTCCCGGAGGATGCTCAGCAGGCATTGGCAACACTGCAGTCCGACGCGACACCGATGGCTCCATCCCTTGCCGCGAAGATGGTGACCGACGAACTGGGCGACGCGCCGGAGCGCATCTTCCTCGACTGGCAGACCGTGCCGATCGCGGCAGCCAGTGTCGGCCAGGTGCATCGTGCGGTCACTCGCGATGGTCGCGACGTCGCGGTGAAGGTGCAGTACCCGGGCGTGGCCGACGCGATCGATTCCGATCTCGACAACGCCGAGGCGTTCTATCGACTCGGCACCGCGTTCGTGCTCAAGGGCCTCGATGCGAAGGGCTTGGTCGACGAGCTGCGCAATCGCATGCGCGAAGAGCTGGACTACGAGTTGGAGGCCGCCAACCAGACCGAGTTCAGCACACACTTCGCGGGCCATCCGTTCATCAGCGTTCCGGCGGTCGTACCCGAGACCAGCACCCGGCGCGTGCTGACAAGCGAGTGGGTCGACGGCCTCTCATGGGCGGAGTTCGAGTCGCGAGCGGACGAGGCCGCGCGTCGGCACGCCGGCGAATCGATCTGGCGTTTCGCGCAGTACGCCGTCCATCGCCTGCGGGCGTTCAACGGCGACCCGCACCCTGGCAACTACAAGTTCACCATCGACGGCGATGTCACCTTCCTCGATTTCGGGCTGGTCAAGCGGTGGACACAAGGAGAATGGGAGCAGCTGGCACCCAGCCTCGACGCGATCATCGTGCACCGCGATCCGGATCGGCTGGTCTCGGTGATGGAAGAGATCGGGTTCCTCCAGGCCAACCACGGCCTTGCGCCGCAGGACGTGTACGACTACGTCAGCACTGCCTACGTCCCATACCTCTCCGACACGTTCACGTTCACGCGCGAATTCGTTCGCGATGCGATGGCCACGATCATCGACGTCAAGGGACCGCACGCCGACGTCATCGAGAAGCTGAACATGCCGCCGAGCTTCGTGATCCTCGACAGGGTTGTGTGGGGCGTGAGCGCGATCCTCGGCAAGTTGCGCGTCACGGCACCGTGGCGGTCGATGTTGCTCGAGTACCGCAACGGCGGCGCGCCCGCCACACCACTCGGTGAGGCCGAACAGGCCTGGAGCGCAGCACGAGCCATCCGGTAGGGCACGTCCGCGTTGACCTGCAAGCAAGCCCGGCAACTACTCTCCGACCCGGGGAGTCGGCCTCGAGATGCCGCCGCTGACCCATTCGCCAAGCGTCAGAGGGGGCACCGTGGCCGATCCGCACAAACCGAGGGCACCGTTCGCTCCGTGGGACCGGCGCGAGCTCCCCGGAGCGTTCGACGTCGAAGAGTCCGCTCGCCGTGTCGGTAACTACAAGTGGGCGGAGATGAAGCTGTTCGAGTCCCTCGGCGGATGGGTGGCCACCGTCCCAGAGCTGGACGTAAAGATGCGGCTGGGCACTCACTGCTACAAGCACGCCTGGCATTCCGAGTTGTGGCACAAGCGGCTCCCGGAACTGCGCGAGATGAATCCGGACCGTCTCACCCAACCGGCCAACGAAGCCATGGTCAGATTTGTCGAGGCGATGACAGAGCCAGAGGCACCCGACATGACGATCGAGAAGTTGGTCGGTGTCTACCGGGTGTTCATCCCCCACTTCATCTCGGCGTACACGTATCACCGCAACAACACCAGCCAGATCACCGATGCTCCGACGATACGTTCGATCAACTTCATCCTTCAGGACGAGTTCGACGACTGGCGCGACGGCGAGATGATGTTGCAGTCGTTGATCGAATCGCCCGAGGAAGTCGACCGTGCCTCGGTGCACCAGTCACGTCTGGAGAAGTTGATGGTCGAGGCAGGCGGCATCGCCGGGCCGGGCTCGATCGGAGCGTTCGAATGAGGCAGTTCTTCCCCGTCGAGGAGTTGGCCCGCGACGAGCGGTTCAACACCATCACCAATCGTGAGCGGATGGGCGACCCGCGCACCGTCTTCCAAGCCAGTTCACAGCTGCGGAACAACAACCGCCTCACACCGTCGCGCCGCGATGCCAGCGACGCCGCCCGCGGCTTGATGCACGGAATCTTCGTCGGCGAGATCCAGGCACTCGAGGGCGCCGGACGCACATGTCACGACTTCGACACCAGCACCGCCGGTGGCGGCGAATCAGATCCCGACACGGTGCCGTTCGCCCTCAAGATGGACATGGCACGGCAGGCGTGGGACGAGGCCCGCCACGTCGAGATCAGTGTGATGTTGAGCAGTTGGATGGGCACCGAGATCGGCCAGTTCGCGGAGAACACGGTGCTGTTCGAAGCAGCGTGCAGCACGGATCCTGTGCTGCGGCTCGCGGGTGTCAATCGTGCGCTCGAGGGTCTGGCGATCGATGTGTTCACGACGATGAAAGAGTTCGGCGACCTCGCCGGCGACCCCTTCCTCGAGTTCTGCGAGGACTGGATGCTGGCCGACGAGGTGACCCACGTGAAGATGGGAAGCGACTGGCTGCGCAAGGTCACCGCAACGGATCCGGAGCGGCGCAAGAAGGCACTCGAGTTCCAGAGCGTCGTCGACAAGTTGTTCAGCTACGGCGGGACGCGCAGCGACAGCGAAGAGTCCCCGATCGGGCTGGCGCGGCGATTTCGCGAGCTTGCCGGCTTCACCGAGACCGAGGTCGAAGAGATTGCCGACGTCAGCCTGGCCGCGCTCAACGAGCGCAAGGCGTTCGTGGCGAGTGCCCGCACGTCATGAGCGCGTCGGTCACCCCGCAGGAGTTCAAGTTCGTCGCGTATGACGCGGCGATGATCCAACGGGTGGCCGAAGAGTTGGCCGCGTCGCTGGGCCTCGAAGATCGCAACCTGCACATCGAAGTCGACGAGACCACGCCGCTGTCGCGCACGCGCGTCGAGGCCGGCGACGACACGATCTCGATCCGTGCGGAGAGCGGCGCCTTCGAGGACACCAAGCGCCCCCGCCAACAGAGCGAGGTTGCTACGGCGACATCGCTCGGCCGGGTGCTCCTCCGCGTCAGGGATCGGCTCACCGGCGGGTTCGGCGAGGCTCCACCCGACGACGAGTTGACGCTCGGGCAGGTGGCTGCATGGGAGACGTACAGCGTTGGGCGGCTGCAGCGCTTGGGCATCGAGGTCAACCAGCAACGCTGGCGCTACAACTTCCGCAACCGCCATGGCTTCACCGACGCCGCCGACGAGGCATTCAATCGCCTCTGGTCCAGCGACGCCCTGACGTGGGGAGAGCTCCAGAGCATCATCACCCAGGCGTGACGCACGGGGTCGCACGGCCCCGAGGTATCACGCTGTCAAGTCGCCTGCTCCACACGGTGTAGACCGTCAGTAGTCAGATCGACACAAAGGAGACGTAATGGAGCATGAACAACGATTAGCCGAGCTCGAAGCGAAGGTCGTGCAGCTCAACAGCACCCGCAAACGCCATGGTTGGCGTAGCAGATGGGCCGCTGTCGGAGCTGCTATCGCCGTCACACTCGGCGGTGGAACCGCGCTGCACTACGCAATGGCCGCGCCGGGGGACGTCGTCACCAACTCGTTCGTTCCCGTCTCCCCCGTTCGTATTCTCGATACCCGGCCGGCACCGTTGAACGTCGGCGGCTTCGTCGGTCCGCTGGCTTCGAACCAGACGCACACCTTCCAGGTCACCGGTGTTGCCGGCGTGCCCGCCAACGCCACTTCAGTGGTGATGAACGTCACCGTCGACGCAACGACCGGGTCGAGCTTCCTCACCGTCTTCCCGGCGGGAACAACGCGGCCGCTGGCCTCCAACCTGAACTGGGTTGCGGGCGATGTGGTTCCGAACCTCGTCACCGTCAAGATCGGCGCAGCCGGCCAGGTCAGCGTGTACAACCTCAACGGCAACACTCAGGTGATCGCCGATGTTGCCGGCTACTACGTGCCGGGGAACGACAAGTTCATCTCGCTCGACATCTTCGGCACGCCAGCCGACACCGCCCTCTTCACCAGCGGCTTCGGCGCCAACGCCGGCCAGAACTTCGTCGATGGTGTCAACAACACAGCAAGCTTCCACTTCGTTCTGCCGCCCGACTACACACCGGGCACGGCCATCGTCGCAACGTTCACCTGGCACACCGGTGGCGTTGCCTGCGGGGTTGCGTGGCGCGCCAACTACGTCAGCGTCTCGCGGGCCGGGGCGTTGCACATCGTCGGCGGCGGGGCGTCCACCGGCATGAGCCAGCCGGGTACGGGCATCACTGGGGCGACGGCCAACGTGGTCATGAGCTCGACGACCACCCTGACCTCGCCGGTACCGGCGACCCCGCTGCTACCTGGCGACAGCTACACCTTCGGTTTGTTCCGAGCCGGAGCCGACGGCACCGACACCTGCGCGGTCGCGGCGCTGATCGACTCGATGGTGATCAGGTACGAGTAGGAACTGACGCTCGTCGGACGGGTATCGGCTGTACGCCGGTACCCGTCCGACGTGGCGAAGTTGCCAGACTCGCAGCATGACTGACTCATCTGTGAGCGGCATCGACGTCAACGGGGTCTCACTGCGCGTGCACCAGGCCGGCGATCCTGCCGACCCGACCGTCGTCCTGTGCCACGGGTTCCCCGAACTGGCGTATTCGTGGCGGCATCAGATGGCGCCGCTGGCCGAGGCCGGTTACCACGTCATCGCCCCGGACCAGCGCGGCTACGGGCACTCCAGCGCGCCCATCGACGTCGCGGACTACAGCATCGGGCACCTCACCGATGACCTGCTGGGCCTGCTCGATCACTTCGGCAAG
>JANMMQ010000179.1:0-2508 GCA_031373465.1 Ilumatobacteraceae bacterium
GCCGGAGACGACAACCGTCGGGATCCTCAACAACCGCGCCGATCGCGAGCGGCGCGCGGTGCAGTTTGCCGAGGTCGCGGTGCAGGACCTCGACTTCATGCGCCTCGTGACGTTCGGCGCGTTCGAGGGGTTGGTCACCGATCTGTTGGTGCAGAACGGTTATCCCCTCGATCACATCATCAACCTCGGCGACACGCACAGCCCTCCCGTCGAGACGATCGTCGACCGGATGATCGGCCAGATGCCGACCGCGCACGTGCTGGTGGTCGGCTTTGTCAACATCCACACACATCAAGCCGAGATGATGCTCGACTACTTCGAGAACATCGCCGAACCGTGGACGGCTGAGACCACCGACGCCGACCCACCTGAGGCTGACCAAACCGAGGCTGACCAAACCGAGGCTGAGTAGTGCACGACTATCTCTTCTCGTCGGAGATCGTGCGGTTCGCGTTCGTCTTCGGAATCTGCGTGTCGATGATGCTGTACGAGCGTCTGCACCTGACGACCGGCTCCATCGTGGTGCCCGGCTACATCGCCGTGTTCCTGATCTACCCGATGGTAGTGGTGGCAACGTTCGTCAACGCGCTGCTGTCGTACGCCTTGATGAACCACTTCCTGCGCAAGCACTTCATGCTGTACGGCAAGACAAAGTTCACATTGATGGCACTCATCTCGATCTTGATCCAGACGATCATGCTCAAGGTCAGCCCGTCCGGCCCCTGGCTGTGGGAGAGCAACATCCCTCTGTTCGTCGGCGCCGGCTACGTCGTCCCCGCGTTGATCGCCCACGACATGGGCCGCCAGGGCATAAAGCGCACGACGAAAGCGGTGCTGTTGGCGGGCGTCATCGTGTCGATTCCGATTGCTGTCGCCCTGATCTTTCATCTCAAGGGGGTCAACGACCTGGCGCCGTTGGCCGGCTTCGGGACGATGTCGATCGCCAGCCGGTGGATACCCGTGGCGGTGCTCCTGTCGGCGGCGAGCTCGTGGGGCGTGGCACAGAACTACAACTTCAAGGCCGGCGGTTTCGTCGGCGCCGCGTATGTCGGCATGTTCATGGGCGACCCATATCAGGTCGCCCTTGCATTCGCGATCGCCCTGTTCACGTTCCTGCTCGTGCGCTACGTGCTGATGAATCATCTGATCCTGTTCGGTCGTCGGAAGTTCTCGGCAATGCTGCTGACGTCGTCGATGATCTCCTGGACCCTGCTCTGGGCGGGACCATCATTCTTGAGCGCACGCGTCACCAACCATGTCGATCTCGCATCGATGGCGTTGACGCCGCTTTTCGTGCCGGGATTGCTGGCCAACGACATGGACCGCACCAGCCCGTTGCGGGTCGCCGCCGGTGCCGGTCTGGCAGCTGCCTTCGTCGTGCCGACCACGTGGTTGATTCAGTCAATCGTGGAGGGGACACACGTCGGGCTGCCATGGGTGGCCCTGGCGTTGACCACGTTCGTGACCATCTTCTGGAAGCAGATGCGACAGCTCTATCGCCACGTGCGGCCGGCGAAGGACGTCGACAAGACAGCCGTTCACACTACGGACGATCAGATCGACGACATCGACAGAGAGTTCGAAGAGCTCGTGCCGATGATCGTCGCGCAGGACGGCACATGGCCCGAGGTCGAGCGTCGCAGCGCGGGCCGGCCGTGGAGCAGTCGACCGGCGGCAAAGGTGCCCGACGACCTGTCCGAACTGGACTGGACCGACCTGGTACCGAAGGTCTACTCGATCGACTCGACGGCGTGGAGCGCCAAGGGCAACAAGCGTTGGCAGGACGCCCACCCTGACGAATGGGAAGGCGCCGACCGCTGGTTGGCCGAAGCACTTATGCCACGCGAGCAAGACACGCGCGTCGCTTGATCAGACCTCGACGGCCTCGCCGGGGACTGCGTCGGTCGAGTAGGTGCCGTGGATGTTGCTCAGCCAAGCGGCCGGGTCCTCGTCGACATCGCTGGAGAAGTACGCCATCGGCTGATACTCCGGCGCCTTCACGTCGAACTCGCGGTACCGCATCATGCCCGAGCCCGCTGGGATCAGCTTGCCGATGATGATGTTCTCCTTGAGGCCGATCAGGTTGTCGCCCTTGCCATCGATAGCAGCTTCGGTGAGAACCCGGGTGGTCTCTTGGAACGATGCCGCGGACAGCCACGACTCGGTCGCGAGCGATGCCTTGGTGATGCCCATGAGCTCGGGTCGACCCTCGGCAGGCTTCTTGCCGTCTTCGACCATGCGCCGGTTGGTGTCGCGGAAGACCTTGGCGTCAGCACGCTCGCCGGGCAGGAACGACGTGTCGCCGGGCTCCTGCACGCCGATGCGGCGGGTCATCTGGCGAACGATCAGCTCGATGTGCTTGTCGCTGATCGACACACCCTGGTCGCGATACACCTTCTGCACCTCTTCGACGAGGTACGTCTGTGTCTCGCGGATGCCCTTGATCTCCATGATCTCCTTCGGGTCGAAGGGACCGTCGGTGATCGGCTCGCCGGCCTTGATCTCCTG
>JANMMQ010000186.1:0-5174 GCA_031373465.1 Ilumatobacteraceae bacterium
TCAAGTGCTTCATCACACCGAACCGGGTCATCTCGGGAAAGCGGTCGCACAAGGCCTGCACGGTCTGGCCGTCGTGTTCGAACAACGCGTCGAGGATCGACCGTCTGGTCGGATCCGCCAGCGCCTTGAACACCTCGTCCATGGCTCGGCATAATATGTGACTATTTGGTCACATGTCAACGGCATATGCGAGTAAATCAATCTTGACTGGAATAGTCGGGTATTTCGTTAGTGTTGTGCAGTGCGCGTAGCCTGCACGCTGCACCGCCAACTCGAACAAAGGAATCCGACATGTCAGTTCGCCTAGGAGACACCGCTCCCGACTTCATCGCCGACACCACGCAGGGCGAGATCCACTTCCACGATTGGCTCGGCGATTCCTGGGGTGTTCTGTTCAGCCACCCCAAGGACTTCACGCCGGTGTGCACGACCGAGCTCGGCTACGTCGCCAAGATCAAGCCCGAGTTCGACAAGCGCAACGTCAAGGTCATCGGCCTGTCGGTCGACCCCGTCGACAGCCACGTCAAGTGGGAAGAGGACATCGCCGAGACACAGGGCACGGCCGTCAACTTCCCGATGATCGGCGACCCGGATCGCAAGGTTGCCGACCTCTACGACATGATCCACCCCAACGCCAACGACACCATGACGGTTCGTTCGGTGTTCGTGATCGGGCCGGACAAGAAGGTCAAGCTGATGATCACCTACCCCGCATCGACCGGCCGCAACTTCGATGAGATCCTTCGCGTCATCGACAGCTTGCAGCTGACCGCCAGCTACAAGGTTGCGACGCCGGCCAACTGGACCGACGGCGACGACGTCATCATCGGATCCGCCGTGACCAACGAGGAAGCGGAGAAGCTCTTCCCGCAAGGGTGGAAGACCGTCAAGCCATATCTGCGGGTGCTCGCTCAGCCCAACAAGTGATCCCAGCGGGCGTCCGGCCTGCTACACGAAGTCAATAGCGATGGGAGAGAACATGGGCGAGCGAATCCTGATCGACGGCCACCCGACGTGGGTCGAGCAACGCGGCGAGGGTGCCGAGACGGTCGTGCTCCTCCATGGCGGGCTCTCTGACAGCGACGCCCTTCTCGGTCCACTGAGTGCTCCGTTGGAAGGTCATTACCGACTGGTCGCATTCGATCGCAGAGAGGTCACGGCTACACGGCCGATACCGAAGCGCCGTTCCACTACGACGACATGGCCACGGAAACAATCTCCGTGCTCGAACAGGTCGTCGGCGGACAAGCTCATCTGGTCGGATGGAGCGATGGAGGGATCGTCGCACTGCTCGTGGCATTGCGCCGCCCCGACCTGGTGGGCCGGCTCGTCGCTATCGGTGCCAACTTCCACCACGACGGCATTCTCCCGCTCGATTTCCCTCCCGACTCCCCCGTCGTCGCCATGATGGCGCAGAACTACGGGGAGCGCTCCCCCGACGGTGCCGAGCACTTCGGCGTCGTGGCTGGGAAATTCCTGACCATGGCGAGCACCGAACCAACTCTGACCGTCGATGACCTGAAGCAAATCGCAACGCCCACGCTCGTCATGGTGGGCGACGACGATGTGATCACGCTGGGTCACACCTGTGCACTGTATGAATCGCTTCCCGCGGGGCAGTTGTCGGTGGTGTCTGGCGCCTCTCACGCGTTGCCACTCGAGCGCCCCGACGAAACAGCCCGGATCATTCTCGGCTTCCTGACATCTGATGTCCCGCCCGTCACGATCATGCCCGTTCGCCGAACAACAGCATCTCCTCACGCTTGAAAGGTGACGTCAGCGCCGGCGTTTGTCGCCGGGGCGACGAAGTTCCTTGCGCATCACGAATCGCAGGCCGCTCCAGGTGTCGTCGATCGCGCAGACCTTGTTGTCGACCCATCCACTCGGCAGCAACTCCTCGCGCAACACGTTCTCTGTGATGTCGGACGGCATGCCGCTGGACTTCTTCGGCCACGCCACCCAGATACCGCCGTCGGGGGCTGCGGCCCTGGTCAACCGCGGCCACGCGGCGACCAGCTTCGCTCGCGATGTGAAGAACGCGACCACCACGTCGAGGGGGGCGAGCAACGACTTCTGCCAGACCGCATCGCCATAGTCACCCAGCGTCTCGTCGAAGCCGGCTGGCGGATCGACCACCACGAAGACGGCATCGCCGACGATGCCGAGCTTCTTCGGCAGCGGCGTGCCCGAGTATCCGGCCATCAGACTCGACCCATCACCTTGTCGACGACGATCTCGATCGCCACGCGATCAACGCGATCTCCCGGCTGACGGTACCGAGCCGCATAGCCGGCGACCGCCAAGGCCACAGATGGCGCATCGTCGACGACCCGGGCCACGCCTTCGAGCGTCGCCCACCTGGCTCCGTCGACCTGGCTCACAGCAGCGCGACCTCCCAAGGCGGCGTTGCGCGCTTTCGTCGCCTTCGCGAAAGTGATCACCCGCACCAGACCATGCTCGACGTCGTAGCTGAAGCCAACCGGCACGACGTGCGGCGAGCCGTCGGCGCGCAGGGTCGTCAACGTCGCCAGATGACGTTCCGTGAGGAACGCAGCCATCTCCTCGGAAACCTGCACGGCAGTCATTCTGTGGCGATCGCCTGGAGTATGTCGAGTTTGGTCGCCCGCCACGCCGGTACGACTGCGGCGATCACGCCGACTACGAAGGCGACGAGGAGGATCGCCACGATGGTCGCGATGGGAACCGAGTACTTCGTCAGGCCCTGATCGCGCAGCGCGGCGATCACGACGTAGCCGAGGACAAGTCCCATCACGACCCCGACGACCGCGCCGTACACCGAAGTCAGCACGCTCTCCCATCGCACCGTGGAGCGCACCTGTGCTCGGGTCATGCCGACCGCACGTAGCAGACCCGTCTCGCGACGTCGTTCGTAGACAGCCAGCAGCAACGTGAGGACGATCCCGAACACTGCGATCACGATCGACAATGCCAGCAGTCCGTAGACGAAGGCCAGGCTCTGATCGACAAGACTGGCGCGGCTATCGATGAACTGGTTGCGGTCCTGCAGCTCGCCGATGCCATACGAGGCGATCGCCGCGTCGACAGCTGCTCGAAAACGAGCGTCGCTGACACCATCGGCCCGCGTCAACGAGACGAAGCCGGCGGTGGCTGCCAAGCTCGTGTCCGCGAACGTATCGCGGTGATACGTCCGCGCCGGGATGAAGTCGGCTGTCGCGTAGATCCCCTGGATGACCAAGGGGCGCACTCGCCCGTCGATGCGCACCGCGAAAACGTCGCCCAGTGACAAGTGCTTTCGCTTCGCCTCACCCTCGCTGATCAACATTCCTTCGGGTGTAAGTGCCGCCAACGATCCCTCGATGAAGTCGAACCGGAGAAGGCCAGCCGCGGTCTGCGGGTTGATGGTGGCGCCTCCGGCGCGCTCGCCGTTGGCATCGGCGATCGGGACGAACCCGAGGCCGGTGGCCGTCCCCACCTCGGGCAATGTGTTGAGTTGATCGATGAAGACTTGGCTGAAGCTCAACGCGCCACCGTTGCTGGTGTTGATCACGTAGTCGCCGACGAACGTCGACCCGATTGTGTCGCGCAGCTGAACCTTGATCGATGCGGCGAAGACCGACGCTCCTGTCACCAACGCGACGCCGATCAGGACCGGAGCCGCCGTGCGCGCGGTTCGCTTCGGGTTGCGTTGCACATTGCCGCGTGCCATCACGCCGGTAACGCCGCGCCAACGCTGTACCGGCGCACCGAGCAATCGGGCGATCGGTTTGGCCATCACCGGGCCGAGCAGCAGGAGTGCAGTGAACAACAGGGCGATGCCCACCGCCAGCAGGATCCCGTCGGCGCCGAGCAGAACAGCGCCGATGGTTCCAGCGCCGATCACTGCACAGAACCCAGCGCCGATCACCCGACCACGAACCGATCCGGTTCGTTCGAACGCCGTATCGGCCATAGCGGCGACTGGTGGCACTCGACCAGCTCCGACCGCCGGCGCGATTGCTGCAATGAGGCTGGCCGACGTCCCGGCAACGATCGTCAGGGCAACGGTGAATGGCTCGAGCGCCAGACCACGAGCCGGGATCGAGTAGTCGAGGGCGTCGAGCAGATTACGGATGCCGAGCGCGAGGCCGATCCCACCGAACAGACCTGCGATCGAGCCGAGCAACCCGATAATGGCCGATTCGATGAGCAGGGTCCATGTCACCTGACGACCACTGGCGCCGATGGCGCGGAGCAGCGCGTTCTCGCGCTGGCGCTGAGCGGCCGTGATCGAGAACACGTTGTAGATCACGAACATGCCCACGCCGAGAGCGATGAACGAGAAGATGGCCAGGAACAGAGTGATGAAACCGAGACTGCGCTCGATGTCGGTTTGCGTCTGCTTGGTGATATCCGCCGAGGTCAGGGTCTCGGCGATCTTCGGGTCGAGTGCGCCCTGGATTCGTTGAACCAGGACGCTGTCGCTGACCGATCCATCCCCCTTGACCAGCACGGCATCGACGAAGCCTGGCTTGGCGACGAAATCCTCCGCAGTGGTGGCATCGAACAGCGCCCACGTCGCATTCCCCGGCGAGACGATGTTGTCGTAGACGGTGATCCCGACCAGAGTGAAATCGCGCGACCCCCCTTCGGCGTTGACCTTGACCATGTCGCCGAGCACGTAGCCCGCATCGTGTGCCGTGATCGTGTCGAGAGCCACCTCCGTCGCGCCGGCGGGCAACCGTCCCTGGGCGATGCGCCACACGGACAGCGATCCCACGTTGACTGTGGCTCCGAACGTGGGCGCGGTCGGCCGTTCGACGGGCTTGCCCTGCTTGTCGATCACGACCGCGTCGCCTTGCACGAAGGCCTGCGCATCGGCGACACCGTCGACGGCGGCGACCTGTTGGACCACGTCAGCAGGCAGGCGGTCGCGGCGTTCGAAGCCGAGGAAACCCTCGACGGAGTTCGACGATTGCACGTATCCATCGACACGCTCGAACACATCGGCGAACAGTGCGTTGAAGGTGCGTTGAACCGTGTCGCGGAAGATGAACGTGCCGCTGAGGAACGCTGTGCTGGCGACGATCGCGAGCGCGGTCAGCACGACGCGCCCCAAGCGAGCACGAACGCTGCGCAGCGCGAGACGGATCACGGACTCAATCGCCGGTCATGTAGTGGCGATCGCCTCGATGATGTCGACCTTGGTGGCCCGG